>JAMPYA010000092.1 GCA_023700885.1 Flavobacteriaceae bacterium | reverse complement strand
TTCTCATCATTATTTTTGCGTTGTTCTACGAGTTCTAAAGCATCATAAAATACTTTAAAAGCTACAGACTTTTTACCATCCCACATTAACATGTTCACAAAACGTGTTACTAATTGGTCGTTAAATTTTGGATCCGGTAAAAGAAATCTTTTTTTGGCCGCTCTTTTTCTCATGTCTTTTCTTTAAAAGTTTTTAGATTACTTTTTTTTAGGGCGTTTAGTACCATATTTAGATCTTCGTTGATTTCTACCGTTAACACCGGCAGTATCTAACGCACCACGTACAATGTGGTATCTAACACCTGGTAAATCTTTTACCCTTCCGCCTCTTACTAATACTATCGAGTGCTCTTGTAGATTGTGCCCCTCACCAGGAATGTAAGCATTTACCTCATTACCATTTGTTAAACGAACACGCGCTACTTTACGCATAGCTGAATTCGGTTTTTTTGGTGTTGTAGTGTAAACACGTGTACATACCCCTCTTCGTTGTGGGCAAGAATCTAAAGCAGCCGATTTGCTCTTCTTAGTTAATTTGGCTCTTCCTGTTCTTACTAATTGTTGAATAGTTGGCATACTAATTTGTTGTTAATTACTTGTTTTTCTTTTAACTCTCATATTTTTAAAGAGTTTGCAAAGTTAGAAATATTTTTACGTTAAACAAACTCCTAATAATTAAATTTTTAAAAGTTTTTAAGTAGGGTAGATTTTATATCTTTCATCCTTTAAAATCTTATAAAAAACAAGTTGTTGAAGTCCAATTTTACACCATATATATATACTTTTTTTGGAGGATTGTTTTTTTTAAATTTTCATGCACATATTTGGAAGCTAAAAATTATCTCTACTGATAGCATTTCTAAAAAGTAATCACTTATAGTATTTTTAATTTTGAATACCTATTGATGACTTCTGCTGATTCTTAAATCTACTCTATAAACGATTATAAAACATCAAAGAATCAAATTAATACTACAAATTTAAATTTACTTGGATTTGGACTAGGATATATATTTAAAGTTAATTCAGGTTTTTTGAATATAAACTATAGTATTAGAAAAATTTCAAATACTTATTTTGATATTAACCAATCTAAGGCACATTGTAAAATAGGTGCAAAATTTTTAAATTCATAGTTTATACTGCATTTCATTAGAGATATTGCATTTTTATTACACCGATTAAAACTTTTAATAAATCTGAATAAAATTTAATATAAAAATGTTGCTTTATTAACATATTTTTAAGACTTTTGAAGCAATTAATTCAAATAATTATACAATGAAAACAAAGTTTAATGGTATTTTGACGCTCATGCTAGCGTTATTAGTGCAAATTACATTTGCACAAGAAAAGACTATTACGGGTACGGTTTCAGATGAATCTGGTCCTTTACCAGGTGTTAGTGTTCTTGTTCAAGGCACCAACACAGGTACAGTTACCGATTTTGATGGTAAGTACACCTTAAAAGCAAAAACAGGTGCTGTATTACAGTTTAGTTATGTGGGTATGGACACCCAAACAAAAACTGTAGGTGCTGCCAGTGTAATTAATGCTACTATGACAGGAGCACAAGTGCTTGAAGAAGTAGTTGTAACTGCTCTTGGTATTTCTAGAGAGAAAAAATCTCTAGGATATGCCTCTCAATCGGTTGGAGGCGAAGATGTATCAACCGTTAAATCTGACAACTTAGCAAATGCCTTATCAGGTAAAGTTGCCGGAGTTCAGATTAAAAGAAACACCAATATGGGTGGATCAACTAACGTTGTAATTCGTGGTAACAAATCTTTAACCGGAGATAATCAAGCATTATTTGTGGTAGATGGTGTACCTATGAGTAATGCTAACTTAAATGGAGCTTCACAGCAACAAGCACGTGGCGGATTTGACTATGGTAATTTTGCATCGGATATTAACTCTGATGATATCGAGTCTATCAACGTATTAAAAGGTTCTGCTGCAACTGCACTTTATGGTTCTAGAGCTGCTAATGGTGCCATTATCATTACTACTAAAAAAGGAACAAAAAATAACAAAGTTGACATTTCCGTTAACTCTGGTATAACTGTAGGTTCTATTGACAAATCTACTTTTGTGAAATATCAAAAAGATTATGGATCTGGTTATGGAGCTTATTATGGAAACACTGGTTATTTTGACGAAGGTGACGTTGATGGAGACGGAATTGATGATTTAATCGTTCCTCTTACTGAAGACGCTTCTTTTGGTGGAAAATTTGATCCTAATTTAATGGTTTATCACTGGAACGCTTTAGATCCAGATTCTCCTTACTATTTACAAAAAAGACCTTGGGTTGCTGCTAAAAATGGACCAATTGAGTTTTTCGAAACTCCTGTTACATACAATAGTAATATATCTATGTCTGGAAGTACAGATACAGGTTCATATCGATTTTCTTATACTAATTTCTTACAAAATGGTTTGATGCCAAACAGTGATTTAAGAAGAAATACGTTCTCATTAAATGCTATGTCTAAATTAAACGACAAATTAACCGTTTCTGCTAGCGCTAACTATGTAAAATCGGATGCAAAAGGTCGTAATGAAACAGGATATAGCGATAATATCATTACTTCTTTCAGACAATGGTGGCAAACCAATGTAGATATTAAAGAATTAGAAGATATCTACTTTAAAACAAGAAGAAATGTAACTTGGAATCCATCTTGGTATGATGATCCAGCACCAATTTATTGGGATAACCCTTATTGGGCTCGTTACGAAAATTATCAATCAGATAACAGAAATCGTTTCTTTGGTAATATGGGCTTAAACTATAAAATTAATGATTGGTTAACTTTAGAAGGAAAAGCATCTGTTGATACTTATTCTTATATTCAAGAAGAAAGAGTTAATAATGGAAGTAATCCAACTGCAAGATACTCTCGTTATGATGTTGACTTTACTGAGTTAAACTATGATATGATGTTATCTTTTAATAAAGATATAACTGAAAAAATTAACTTAAATGGTGTTGTTGGTACTAACATCAGAAGAACAGATTCAAAATCAATCTATGCTCAAACAAACGGTGGATTAATTGTTGATCGTTTATTTGCAATTTCTAACTCTGTTGGTATTCCTTCTGCTCCAACTGAAGGTGCTGCAAAAGTAGGAGTTGATGGTATTTATGGAATGATGTCTATAGGATATAACAAAACATATTATATCGATGCTACATTAAGACAAGATCATTCTTCAACTTTACCTTCAGGTGATAATAAATATTTATATCCATCTATTGCAACAAGTGTTATTTTCTCTGAATTAGTTAAAGCTGATTGGTTGTCTTTTGGTAAAGCACGTTTAAACTATGCTGAAGTAGGGAGTAGTGCTGGTTTTGCTCAAACATCTGATGTGTTAGCAAAACCTGATCCGTTCGGGGCAAATCAAATTTACTCTGTAAACAGCACTAAGAAAAACCCAAATCTAAAACCAGAAAATACAGAAAGTATTGAGGCTGGTTTAGAAATGTATTTCCTACAAAAACGCTTAGGATTTGATTTCTCTTGGTACAAAACAAATACTATAGATCAAATTATGCCTGTATCTATTAGTACAGCTACAGGATACTCTTCTAAGTATGTAAATGCCGGTGAAATTGAAAATAAAGGTATTGAAGTTTCATTATTTGCTACTCCATTTAAAAATGATAATTTCAAATGGGATGTAAATGTAAACTGGGCAAAAAATGAGAATAAAGTAATTTCATTATATGAAGATGTTAGCAATTTACAGTTAGGCTCTTTCCAAGGTGGTATTACTATTAATGCTACAGTAGGACAGCCGTATGGAACTATTCAAGGTACAACATATGTTTACCATGCTAATGGACAACCAATCGTTATTCCTGGTGGGTCAAGAGGTGCTGTTTATCAAAAATCTTCTACTACCAATAATGTAATTGGTAATATGAATCCAGATTGGAATGGTGGTATTAACAATAAATTCAGTTATAAAAACTTTAATTTGAGTTTCTTAATTGATGTTCAAAAAGGTGGAGATATTTTCTCTCTTGATACTTGGTATGGTTATGCTACAGGTTTATATGCAGAAACTGCAGGTTTAAACTTCAATGGTGTTGAAAAACGTGCTGCTTTATCAGCTGGCGGAGGTATAATATTACCTGGTGTTGCTGCTGATGGTACTCCAAATACACTTGTTTCTAATTTTGATTTCTATGGTCATGCATTAGGA
Source organism: Flavobacteriaceae bacterium (assembly GCA_023700885.1). Taxonomy (GTDB): domain Bacteria; phylum Bacteroidota; class Bacteroidia; order Flavobacteriales; family Flavobacteriaceae; genus JAGXRT01. Next base: position 3,851 of record JAMPYA010000092.1, on the reverse strand, counting down.
TATTCAAGAGCAGTTAGCAAACAACATATTTATGACGCTTCTTATGTGAAATTAAGAGAAGTTGCTTTCTCTTATACTGTTCCTTCAAAACTATTAGAAAATAGTTTTGTTAGCGCTGTACAATTAAGTTTAATTGGCTCTAATCTTTGGATTATCGACAAAAACATGCCTCACGCTGATCCAGAAGCTGGTTTAAGCTCAGGAAATTTACAAGGATACCAAAGTGGTGTGATGCCTTCAACTCGTGACTTAGGTTTCAACGTAAAAATTCAATTTTAATAATAGTACATTATGAAAAAAATATCAATTTTAATATTAACTCTTTTCTTAGCTTTCTCTTGTTCTGACAACTTAGAGGATCTAAATAAAGATACGAAGAACGCCACCGTGGCTGCAGGTGAAACTTTTTTCACTGGTGCACAAAAGAACATGGTAGATTATATGGCGAGCATCAACGTTAATAGAAACGTTTGGAGACAATTCGCTCAGCAGGTTACGGCCACTACCTATCCTGAAGAAGCCAATTATAACATTACAGATAGAAAAATTCCAGATAACTTTTGGGCTGCCATGTACCGTGATGTGTTAAAAGATTTAGATGAAAGTGCTAAAGTTCTAAACGCAACTCCAACAGTTGGAACTGCTGGGGCTACTAAACTTAAAAACCAATTAGCAATCATTGAAGTTATGAATGTATTTGCATATGCTTCATTGGTAGAAACCTTTGGTAATGTTCCTTATACTGAGGCATTAGATTTTAACAACGTATTACCTAAATATGATGATGGTAAAACAGTTTATGTTGACCTAATTGCTCGTTTATCAGCTGCTATTACAAAAATGGATGCTGCTGGTGCTAGTTTTGGAGATGCTGATATCATTTATGGTGGAAATGTTGCAAAGTGGAAAAAATTTGCTAATTCATTTAAATTAAGAATGGGTCTTATGATATATGATGCAGATGCTACATTAGGAGCTTCAACTATATCATCAGCTATTACATCAGGTGTATTTACATCAAACAGTGATAACGCTATATTCCAATATATGAACTCTACTCCTAATACTAACCCAATGTGGGTTGATTTAGTACAAAGCGGACGTTTAGATTTCGTTGCTGCAGCTCCATTAGTGGATGCAATGAACGGACTTAATGATCCAAGAGTAAATGTATTTTATAGAGACCCTGTTGGCGGAGTAATTAAAGGAGCCCCATATGGCGCTAATAATTCTTATGCTCTATTTTCTCACATAGGAAGTATGTTTTATGAATCTACTCTACCTCATGTTATTTTAGATTATGCAAATGTTAAATTTATGTTAGCAGAAGTTGCTGAACGTTCTTTAGCAGGAATGACTCCTACTGCTGCAGAAGCTCATTACAATGCAGCTATTACTGCTTCGTTTGATTACTACGGTGTATCTGGTGCTGCAACATATTTAGCTCAACCTACTGTTGCCTATGCAACAGCAACAGGTAATTACAAACAAAAAATTGGTACTCAAAAATGGATCGCTCTATACAACCAAGGATTTAATGCTTGGACTGAATTTAGAAGATTGGATTACCCTGCTTTAGTAGCCCCTCTTACAGGTGCTGTTAATGTAGTTCCAAGAAGATTCACTTATCCAATTGGAGAACACACATTAAATGGTGATAATTATACTGCTGCTGCCTCTGCTGTAGGTGGTGATTTGTTAACTACCAAATTATTCTGGGATAAATTTTAATTAGAATCTACCTTTATAATTTTTTTAAGACCCTGCACTTGCAGGGTCTTTTTTATGTGTAACTTTAAAAAAACTAAACCACTCAGCAAAGTTTCCCAACTTTGAAAAATTTAAAAACAGCCTTATAAACAACTCTTAAACCAACCGAAATTAAATGAAAATAATTTAATGAAAATCAAAAATTTACAAGAAAAAATTTCTTCCAAATGATTTCTATATTGCCAAAACTGATAATTCTTATTCTTACATGACTTATAGTAACTAACTTAAACCGCTCCAACATCCAATCTTTTAATATTTAGATTTTTCTTTCCTCAAATTCAAAAGAATTGCGAATCGGGGTGAATTGGATTTAAGCTGTATGCAATTGTATTTTATCTATCCCTAATTAACCAAGAATATTAATGTAAATTTATGCTACTGCAAGGTTATTTTGACACAAGTAAATTGACAATTACCTTTATCATCATATCTTTTTCTATTGGGTTGCTTTGTGCAATCATTAAGGTTAGTGCCACTAACGTACTTTCTGCTATTATTTTTCGATTTTCAGCTGTATAAAGCAACTTATTTTTTTCTAAAAACCATACAAATAAAAATGCTGCTATTCGTTTGTTACCATCAGTAAATGAATGATTTTTAATTACAAAATACAGCAAATGAGCTGATTTTTCTTCAACAGTTTTATATAGGTCAAGACCATCAAATGTTTGATAAATATTTTCTAAAGAACCTTTAAAGGAATCATCTTTTTCGATTCCAAACAATCCTTCAAAATTGGTTTGTTTACCGAGTTGTTTGATGGCTTCTTTTGCTTCCTTATAAGTTATTTTTACTACTTCAACATTGCCCGAATTAGGTGTTTTAAGGCGTTGATGATCGTAATCGTCTAATAAATCGAGTGCTGTAGTATAGCTGGAAATAACTTTAATTAAACCCTGAACTTCATCTGTTTCCAATTGGTATTCTGAGATTACTTTTTCTTGTAATTGGACTACTTTTTTAAGTTCTTCTAGCTGCCTGGATGTTTGTTTTAAACGACTCTCATTTATCGCAAAACCTTTTACTAAATAATCTTTTAAAATATTGTTAGCCCAGATTCTAAATTGCGTACCTCGCTTTGAATTGACTCTATATCCAACAGAGATAATTGCATCCAAGTTATAATGCAAAATACTTCTTTTTACAGCTCTTGATCCTTCTTGTCGAACAACCGAGTATTTCTCGGTAGTTGAATTTTTATCTAATTCTTTAGATTTGAAAATGTTTATTAAATGTAATCCTATAGTATCAGAATCTTTATCAAACAATTCTGACATTTGCTTTTGAGTTAACCAAATAGTATCTTCTTTTAACTGGACTTCTATTTGAGTTTGACCATCTTTGGCTTGGTATATAACAATTTGTTCTTGTTCACTCATAGTAATTACAAATATAGCAGATTTAATAATTTATTTTACTTACACATTTTGCTCTTTTAATCATCACTTTTAAAATAAGTGGCTTTAGGCTTTAGGCCGTATGCTTTAAACTGTATGCTTTAAGCTGTATACCTGCTCCGCGAAGTCTCCTGAGGAAATTTAAAAACTATTATATTTAATAAATGAGGACGGTAATAAAACATCAACAATAGGATTATCAACTATATCAATATCAATTAAACCTTTGCCATCAATGTAATTACTGGCACTTGAATAAATATAATCGGATGCCTTATAAACAACTCCTGCACGAATTGGATTTAAATGAATATAATCTAACTTAGACCACATAAATTTATCAGAAAAAATTTCTTCAGAATGATTTCCATATTGCCAAAACTGATAATGCTGATTTCTGACATGATTTGTAGCTGCTAACTTAAACCGCTCCATCATCCAATCTTTTCGACTTTCGGTTCCTTCCTGAATTTTAGCTAAAATTGTTTTAGCAGTATATTTCTTAAAATCTCTTAGCAAATCAGATAATTTCCCTTCATTAGATTGAACAATTAAATGTATATGATTACTCATAATTACATAACCATATAAAATCATCCCTTTGTTTTTAATGCAATAATTTAAACAATCAATAATACAATCTTTATAAATTGGTTTAGTAAAAACATCTATCCAATCAAC
>JAMPYA010000091.1 GCA_023700885.1 Flavobacteriaceae bacterium | reverse complement strand
TTAGAAAAAACTTTAAAAAATACCAAACCTCAATATCAAGAATACATTTACAAAACCAGTTCTTTTTTTCCTTGGTTTCCTAAAAAATAGCTTATAAATGGATTTTATAATTAAAAATATTTGGATCATACTTTTTATAGCCTGGGGATTGCCGCTAGGTTATTACAGAAGTAAATTTCGGAAAATGATTTACCAAACCGATAGTTGGCTCATCAACATCAAACCGGTTTTTTGGAAAGAAATAAAAGGGCTTTTTAGCAATATTTATCCTGAAAATTTATCCTATAAAAGATTTAGGAAATTTTATTTACTTTACTTAACAATCTATTTAATATTATTTATAGCTTATATGGCTATGGGTACAAATTCATCAACAATGGCAAAAAATGAAAAACTTAATATTGGTAGCGCGGTTCCCCAATTTGAATTAATAGACCAGTATGGTAATAGGTTCTATTTAGATTCGGTTTTGGGTAAAAAAAATCTGGTTATCTACTTTTATCCCAAAGATGATAGTCCGGGATGTACTAAGCAAGCCTGTTCTTTTCGTGACCAGTTTGAGGTATTTGCTGAAGCAGATGCTGTAATTATTGGAATTAGTGCTCAATCAGTTAAAAGCCATTTTGAGTTTGCTAAAAAGCATCGACTCAATTATATTCTGCTCAGTGATACCAAAAATAAGGTGCGCAATTTATTTGGGGTACCTGCTGATTTATTTGGATTAATTCCTGGGCGAGTTACTTATGTAATTAACAAAGCGGGAAAAGTAGTTTATATTTTTAATTCACAAACACAAGTTGAAAAACATGTAAATGAGGCCTTGAGATTTTTACAAGAACTACCATCCTAGAAATTTTTTTATAACTTTTAATCAATTTCAATTATGAGAATTTGGTCTTTACATCCGGCTTATTTAGATACCAAAGGTTTAGTAGCTCTTTGGCGAGAAACTTTATTGGCAAAAAATGTATTAGAAGGAAATACCAAAGGATATAAAAATCATCCGCAATTAATTCGATTTAAGAATGCCGAAAATCCTATTCAGCTTATTAATCAATATTTATCGGTTGTATTCCAGGAATCACTCAAACGGGGTTATCATTTTAACCAAGACAAATTCAAAATTGATTTTCAACCCCAAAAATTGACGGTTACTCAAGGACAACTAAATTTCGAAATGCAACATTTACTAAAAAAATTAAAAAACAGAGATCCTCATAAATATCAAGAAGTAATCAATGAAAAAAATAGGATTCCACATCCAATTTTTGAAGTAATTGAGGGTACAATTGAAGTATGGGAAATAGTTTAAGCTTCCATAGAAAACCTTAGTTAGCCTTAATATCTTAAGCTTTTAATGTTAAAATAATTTCTTCATATAATTAAGATACCTTTGTGGCATGACAAAAACAAATAAAAATCAAGAAGCTATTTTAAATAAATTAGGGATTGAACATCTTAATCAAATGCAAGAAGATGCATATAAAGCCATATTATCTAAATCAGAAATAGTGCTTTTATCTCCTACCGGAACGGGAAAAACATTGGCTTTTTTACTTCCAATTTTAACTGAGCTGGATATTAATTCGAATAAAATTCAGGTGCTTATAGTTGTTCCATCTAGAGAATTAGCCATTCAGATAGAACAAGTAGTAAGAGATATGGGAAGTGGTTTTAAAACCAACGCAGTATATGGCGGAAGGGCAGGTTCTAAAGACAAAATTGAATTAAAACATCCGCCTGCAATACTAATTGGAACGCCTGGAAGAATAGCAGATCATATAAGAAGACAAATAATTAATATTGATGGTATAAAAACATTGGTACTTGATGAGTTTGATAAATCGTTGGAGATTGGTTTTGAAAATGAAATGAAAGAAATTTTAGAGGCATTATCATCCACAAAAAAGAAGATCTTAACCTCAGCAACACAAAAAGTAGCCATTCCAAGTTTTTTAAGACTCAAAAATCCACATAGATTAAATTACCTAAGTAAAGAAATAAATCAGCTTAAACTAAAGACAATTATAGCCGATTCAAAAGATAAGTTAGCTACTTTGGAAGCTTTATTAGGACATATTGGAAAAGGTAATGGTATTATTTTTTGCAATTTAAAAGACACTATTGAAGATGTAAGTGATTTTCTATATAAAAAAAACATCAGCCATGGTTGCTTCTATGGCGGATTGGAACAAATGGATAGAGAAAGAGCTTTGATAAAATTTAGAAATGGAACTCACCGACTTTTGTTGGCAACCGATTTGGCAGCAAGAGGAATTGACGTTCCTGAAATGGACTTCATTATTCATTATGAACTTTCTATTAAAAAGGATGAATTTATCCATAGAAACGGCAGAACAGCTCGTATGAATAGCAATGGTACCGCTTATATTATGAAGTGGAAAAATGAGCTACTTCCTGAATTTATGGAAGGATCAGAAATTGAAGAAATTAAATCTTCTGCTCCTATATCCCACAGCAAATGGGAAACTTTATATATTTCCGGAGGCAGAAAAGACAAAATTTCTAAAGGTGATATTGCCGGTTTATTTTTTAAACAAGGAGAACTTCTTAAAGAAGAATTAGGTAGCATTGAGTTAAAACACGATTGTGCCTATGTGGCGGTGCCTAAATCAAAATCAAAAAAATTATCAGAACAACTGAATAATAGTGTGCTTAAAAAGAAAAAAGTAAGAATTAGTATTTTAAATTAAATTAAATGTCGTTAATCTCAGGAAAAGAAATAGAAATCATTCGTCCAGATATCATTGTTGACGATATTGAGGTAGTATTGTATAAACGCACTATGGATCCAAGAATGGCGGTGAATACGCTTAAAAATGGAAAATATGTGTTAATAATAGATTATTACAGTAGCGGTCTGATGATCTTAAACGAACTCAAACATCAGCTAATCAAAAAATATGCGGCCCAATCATTTCAAGCTCAGCGAGAATTTCGAGCTGATTTTAAAGAACTTTCCAACCGATTATTGTTAGTGGTTAATAATCATCAATTAAAAGTTAAAAAAGCACCTCAAATTGGTTGGTTTAAAATTCTTTATCCGGAAATTATTGAGTTTTTAGTTGCATTTCCACAAGTACAAGGATTAAACAGCTCTTGGCAATGGTATGAAAAAGGAATTGCTATTCCTGTATTAAATCAAAAAATTCATCCTTTTTTTGGAACCTACTTCCCTACCCGTTTCGAGCATTTGAAACTATTTGACCATTGGTTAAAAAAATATAAAGGTGATAAAGAAACGGCCATCGATATTGGTGTTGGTTGCGGGGTACTTTCCTATCAACTTTTAAATCATGGTTTTAAAAAAGTGTACGGAACAGATACCAATCCCAATGCAATTGTTGGATTAGAAAATGAAATTGAAAAAAATAAGTTAAATGATAAAATAGCACTTTTTCATGGAGATTTATTTGCAGACATTAAAGATAAAACCGAATTAATTGTTTTTAATCCGCCTTGGATTCTGGCATCTCATCAATTAGAAGGAATGGATCAAGCTATTTATTATGATGAAAATTTATTTTCACGTTTTTTTGAAGAAGCCCAAAAATTTCTAAAAGAAGACGGAAGAATTGTTTTGTTATTTTCCAATTTAGCACAAATTACCAAAGAGAATGAGACGCATCCCATAGCAGATGAGTTAGCAAAAGGAGGACGTTTTCAGCAGGAATTATTCCTTCAAAAAGAAGTTGCCCCAGCATCCAAAAAAACCAGAAGAAATCAGACTTGGCGCGATACCGAAAAAATAGAATTATGGGTTTTAAAACTTATTGAGAATTAAGGTGTAAATAACAAATTAGCTTTATTTTGTTGCTTAAAAAGGTATAAAATCGTAAATTTGAACTTACTCCCTTTTAAAATAAAATAGCTATTATTTTCAAGATTTTTATACTAATTGTACAATCAAATGGAAAAAGCAAACTTAAAAAATGATTGGTCTAATTGGGTAAAAATAATGCGCCTGTATAACAGACCTAATAATTTTAAAAGTATCGTTCAAATTTTAAATTCAGTGATACCTTATATAGGTTTATGGGTATTAATGTACTATAGCTTAGCAATTTCGTATTGGTTAACATTTGCTTTATCTATTCTTGCTGCCGGATTTTTAATACGAATTTTTATTATTTTTCATGATTGTGGTCATGGCTCCTTTTTTAAATCGGTTAGAATCAACAAATACGTCGGTATAATTGCCGGTTTACTAGTATTTACACCTTATCATAAATGGCATTATCAACACAAAGTTCATCATCAAACAGTAGGAAATTTAGACAAGCGTGGTGTGGGTGATGTTATGACACTAACTGTAGCAGAATATAAAAATAGAACTCCCGCTCAACAACTTGCATACCGACTCTATAGAAATCCTTTTGTATTGTTTCTGATTGCTCCTTTCGTATTATTTACAATTCTTCATCGATTTCCCAATAAAGATTTATCTAAAAAAATAAATTTATATACACATATCACAACACTTGCATTGATTGTTATCATAACTTTAATATCACTTTGGATTGGTTTTAAAACATTTTTATTAATTCAAGTTCCCATTATATACTTTGCTGCTGTTTTTGGGGTTTGGTTGTTTTATTTACAACATCAGTATAAAGAAGTAGTTTGGGTACGAGAAGAAGATTGGGATTATCAAACAATTGCAATGGAAGGTAGTTCTTACATCAAATTTCCAAGAATTTTACAATGGTTTTCTGGCAATATAGGCATACATCATATCCATCATCTAAATCCTAAAATACCCAATTATAATCTTCAGAAATGTTTAGTTGAAAATCCTATTTTTCAAAAAAAACCCATGCATTTTTTAGATAGCTTAAAAGCAATCCATTTTCGTTTATGGGATGAAAAAAAACATCAATTAGTCAGTTTTAAAGAAGCATTGAATTAACATATATCTTCATAAAAATAATCTAAACACTAAAGTTTCTTAGCAACTTTATAAATATTTGTTATATTCGATATTTATAATTGAATCCATCTATTTAATAGATGAATCATCAACAATCAACTTTTAGTATATGAGTAATTATCACATTAAGCATTTAGAAGAATATTTTCAAGTGTATCGAAAATCAGTCAGAAATCCGGAAAGTTTCTGGGAAGAAATTGCAGAAGAGCATTTTGTCTGGCGTAAACGTTGGAACAAAGTGTTGGAATGGGATTTTAAAAAACCGGAAATTAAATGGTTTGAAGGCGCTCAGCTCAACATAACAGAAAATTGTATTGACCGTCATTTAAGTACTCGAAGCAACAAAACAGCTATTTTATTTGAACCTAACAATCCGAAAGAAAAGACTCAGAAAATTACTTATTTTCAATTGTATGAGCGTGTTAATAAGTTTGCTAATGTTTTAAGAGATCAAGGAATAAAAAAAGGAGATCGTGTTTGCATTTATTTACCTATGATTCCTGAGTTAGCCATAGCAGTATTGGCATGTGCGCGTATTGGTGCCATACATTCTGTTGTATTTGCAGGATTTTCTGCAACTGCACTTGCAACAAGAATTAATGATAGTGAATGTAAAATGGTTATTACTTCAGATGGGTCTTATCGTGGTGAAAAAAGTATTGACTTAAAAGGGATTGTAGATGATGCTTTAGAAAAATGTCCGTGTGTAAAAACAGTTTTAGTTGTTAAAAGAACCAAAACTGCTATTTCTATGAAAGAAGGACGTGATTTATGGATTCAACCCTTGTTAAACAAAGCTGCTAAAACCTGTCAAATGGAAATTATGGAAGCAGAAGATCCATTGTTTATTCTGTATACTTCAGGATCTACCGGTATGCCTAAAGGAATGGTACATACCACTGCAGGATATATGGTTTATACGGCCTATACTTTTAAAAATGTTTTTCAATATAGAGAAGAAGATATATATTGGTGTACCGCCGATATTGGATGGATTACAGGCCATAGTTATATTTTATATGGACCCTTAGCCAATGGTGCTACAACAGTAATGTTTGAAGGAGTTCCCAGTTATCCTGATTTTGGCCGTTTTTGGCAAATTATTGAAAAACATAAAATTACTCAGTTTTATACCGCTCCAACAGCAATAAGAGCACTTGCTAAAGAAAACTTAGAATACGTAGAAAAATATGATTTGTCTTCCATAAAAGTATTAGGAACTGTTGGTGAACCTATCAATGAAGAAGCTTGGCATTGGTATAACAACAATGTTGGTAAAAAACAAAGTCCGATAGTAGATACGTGGTGGCAAACAGAAACGGGCGGAATCCTCATCTCTCCTATTCCATTTGCAACTCCCACAAAACCTACCTATGCCACTTTGCCATTGCCGGGAATTCAACCAGCTATTATGGATAAAAATGGCAAAGAAATTACAGAAAATCAGGTTGATGGAAGGCTTTGTATTAAATTTCCATGGCCAGCAATTGCCAGAACTATTTGGGGTAATCATGAACGATACCGAGAAACTTATTTTTCTACCTATAAGAAAAAATATTTTACAGGTGATGGCGCTTTACGTGATGAAGTTGGATATTACAGAATTACGGGTCGTGTAGATGATGTAATCATCGTTTCTGGTCACAATTTAGGTACCGCTCCTATTGAAGATGCTGTGAATCAACATCCAGCTGTAGCAGAATCTGCCATAGTTGGATTCCCGCATGATATCAAAGGAAATGCTTTGTATGGATTTGTAATTTTGAAGGAAACAGGAGAATCTCGTATGCACGAAAATGTTCGTAAAGAAATCAACCAAATTATTGCAGAACATATTGGTCCGATTGCTAAATTAGATAAAATACAGTTTACTAGCGGATTACCAAAAACTCGAAGTGGAAAAATAATGCGTAGAATACTCCGTAAGATTGCTAATAATGATATGAGTAATTTAGGCGATACTTCTACACTTCTAAATCCGGAGGTAGTTCAAGAAATTATTGATAATGCTTTATAGGCTATTATAAAAATTGATAAAGGCTGTTACATTACAGCCTTTTTTTATGATTATTTAAGCAATAGAATATCAACTTCAAATTAGATTTCAAAGTGCAACTAAGTTTTTAATGTGTAACTTTGAACCTTAAATTTAAACAAGAATAAAATGAGTACAGAAAAGGAATTACATACACGCAGCGGTTCAATATGCGAATTATGTGCAGCTACAACCAATTTAAAAGGATTTGAAGTTCCTCCGGCCAACACTACCGGATTTGATAAAAGCATCCTTCTTTGTGATACCTGCATCACTCAAATTACACAGCCAGATACTGTAGATCCTAAACATTGGCATTGTCTGAATGATAGTATGTGGAGTCAAATTCCGGCTGTACAAGTGATGGCTTGGAGAATGTTAAATCGCCTACGTGCTGAAGGTTGGCCACAAGATTTATTAGACATGCTTTATTTAGAAGAAGATATTTTAAAATGGGCACAAATTACAGGTGAAGGTTTAGATGCGGAAGATATTCATAAACACTTAGACAGTAATGGTGTTGAACTTTTAACAGGAGACAATGTGGTACTGATCAAAGATCTTCCTGTAAAAGGAGCCAACTTTACCGCTAAAAGAGGTCAATCGGTTTTTAGAATTACCTTGGTTAAAGATAATACAGAGCAAATTGAAGGTAAAATTAACGGTCAAAATATTGTTATTCTTACCAAATATGTTAAGAAAACTAACTGATTAATAGAAACTTTTTAAATTATTTTTGTAACTTTAAAAGCAATTGAATCGCATTCAAAAGTATTATTTTGTAGGGAGATTCATGAACCAAAATTTTTATTATGAGTTACTATTTTAATAAAACACTTAAAGGGAAATCTTTTGAAGAAGCGATAGATTTAGTTACCAATGAGCTAAAAAAGGAAGGATTTGGAGTGCTGACTGAAATAGATGTCAAAGCAACGCTGAAAAGTAAATTGGAAGTAGATTTTAAAAAATACACCATATTGGGGGCTTGTAATCCTCATTTTGCGCATCAAGCATTGCTTAGCGAGGATAAAATTGGTGTGTTCTTACCCTGTAATGTTATTGTTCAAGAACATGAAAATGGTGCCATTGAAATATCCGCAGTGGATCCAATAGCCTCTATGATGGCGGTTTCAAACCCTAAATTGGGTAAAATTTCAGAAGAAGTTCAATCTAAACTTAAAAAAGTCATTGACAGTTTAGTCTAGTTTTTTTTCATTATTTTTTTTGATTAAATTATCAAATTAATAGATTAAAATGATGATTTTACAGGTCAAATGAATATAATTAGATTTAATATTACCATTCATTAAATGTAAATGATACTA
>JAMPYA010000090.1 GCA_023700885.1 Flavobacteriaceae bacterium | reverse complement strand
GGATTAATGCTTATTGCGTTACAGTTTATCACTTCTTTTTGGGGATTTGGTATAGGAATTTTTTTAACAATGATGATTGCTGATACTTTTAGACCAGCCATGTTCGTTGCTGTAAAAGCTTATAGCAAACCGGAAAATCAAACACGAACATTAACACTTGTTCGTTTAGCTATCAATTTAGGATTTACAATTGGACCATTTTTAGGAGGAATCATCATTGCGCTCATCAGCTATAAAGGTCTTTTTTGGGTAGATGGATTAACCTGTATCATAGCTATTTTAGTTTTTAGAAGGGTTTTGAAAAATAAAAGTATTAGTAAAAAATCTGTTATAGCAGATTCTGAAATAATACCGGTTTCCGTTTTAAAAGATAAACCATTTTGGGTTTTTTTAGTAATTGTTTTTATAATGGCAGTAATTTTTTTCCAACTCTTTACGACACTTCCAATTTTTTATAGAGATATTTACGGATTAACAGAGCTTCAGATTGGTTTATTAATGGCTTTAAACGGCGGTGTAATTTTCATTTTTGAAATGCCATTAATACATCAATTAGAAAGATCATCTATTGAGAGAGTACGTTTAATAATGATTGGATTATTGCTTTTTTCAGTTAGTTTTTTTATGCTTATTACTACGCAATGGATTGGGATATTAATTATCAGTATGTTGGTAATTTCATTTGGAGAGATGCTCGGTTTTCCTTTTACAAATTCATTTGCTATTAGTAGGGCTCCAAAAGGAAAAGAAGGAAAATTCATGGCTTTATATACCATGGCTTTTTCATTAGCACATATTTTTAGTGCCAAATTTGGAATGCTCATAACAGACTTATATGGTTTTAATACTAATTGGGTTTTAATGGGTATTTTAGGATTAATTGCAGTAATTTTAACATTTTGGTTAAAGAAATTAATATCAGTTAATTAATAATATAAGTATATTTGAAGGTTTTAAATTCAGATTAATCTGTCTTTTTTATATTTAAATCTATAATGAAAATAGTTGAAAAAATAAAACTTCCTATTCATAAAGAAATGGAACTCTTTGAAGAGAAGTTCAAAGATTCTATGGCTTCACAAGTTCCGTTACTCAACAGAATTACCTATTATATCATCCGAAGAAAAGGAAAACAAATGCGCCCGATGTTTGTTTTTTTGGTGGCCAAAATGGTTTCCAGTGGTAAAATGACTGAACGTACTTATCGAGGTGCCTCTGTAATTGAGTTAATACATACAGCTACTTTAGTTCATGATGATGTTGTTGATGATAGCAATCGCAGAAGGGGATTCTTTTCTATTAACGCCTTATGGAAAAATAAAATTGCTGTTTTAGTGGGTGATTTTTTGTTGTCTAAAGGATTATTACTCTCCATAGATAATGATGATTTTGATATTCTTAAACTGATTTCTATTGCCGTACGCGAAATGAGTGAAGGTGAATTATTGCAAATTGAAAAAGCTCGTAAATTAGACATCACAGAAAAAGTTTATTTTGAAATTATTCGTCAGAAAACAGCTACTTTAATTGCTGCTTGTTGTGGTATTGGAGCGGCTTCTGTTGATGCAACATCAGAAGAAATTGAAAAAATGAGAATATTTGGTGAATACATTGGTATGGCTTTTCAAATGAAAGACGATTTGTTTGATTATACCGATGACCAAATTGGAAAACCAACAGGAATTGATATTAAAGAACGTAAAATGACCTTACCTTTAATTTATGCTCTGAATGTGGCACAGAAAAAGGAAAAAGAGTGGATTATCAATTCTGTTAAAAACCATAACAGAGATAAAATTAGGGTTAAAGAAGTCATTGAAAAAGTTAAAACTTTAGGTGGAATTGAATATACCACAAATAAAATGTTGGAATATCAACAGAAGGCCTATGATTTAATAAAAGATTATCCTGAATCTGAGTATAAAACGTCGCTCATTACAATGGTTAATTATGTAATAGACAGGAAGATATAGTTTTTTATTACAAAGTATTGACTTCCGTTAATCCTAATAATTCTTCTATGAATTCTCTAGAATTATTCAACCTTGGAATTTTATTTTGACCTCCTAATTTGCCTTTTTGTTTTAACCAATCGTAAAATAAATTTTTGCGTGCTATGTTGATTTTTGGAAAAGCCAAGGTCATATTTAAATATCTTTTGGCTTCATAATCAGAATTGATTGATTTTAAAGTATCATCAATAACGCTAGTAAAATAATCCAGATTAACAGGAATCTCTGAAAATTCAATTATCCATTCATGTCCACCACTTTGCTGTCCATCCATATAAATTGGTGCAACCGTATATTCAATAACTACGGCATTAGTCTCTAAACAAGCCCTTTTAATGGCTTCTTCTGTATTATCAATAATTAACTCTTCTCCAAAAGTATTAATGAAATGTTTTGTTCTGCCGGTAATCTTAATTCGATGTGGATTTAAAGAAGTAAATTTTATGGTGTCTCCAATTAAATAACGCCATAAACCAGCATTTGTGGTAATAACCAATGCATAATTGGTGTTGAGTTTAACTTGTTCTAGCGGTATTGCAGTTGAATTTTCTCCATTAAAATTACTCATTGGAATAAATTCATAGAAAATTCCATAATCCAACATTAGTAATAATTCATCAGAATTATTTTGATCTTGAATAGCGAAAAAGCCTTCTGAAGCATTATAAGTTTCGTAATATTTAAATTTATCTGATGGAATCAGTTTTTTAAATTGTTCACGATATGGATTAAAATTAACGCCACCATGAAAGTAAACTTCTAAATTTGGCCAAACTTCTAATAAATTTTGTTTGCCTGTTTTCTCTAAAACTTTATTACACATAACCAGCATCCAAGAGGGAACACCGTATAAACTGGTAATATCTTCCTGAATTGTTTCTTCAACAATAGCTTCCATTTTAGCTTCCCACTCACTCATTAAGGCAGTTTTTTGTTTTGGAGAGGTATTTATATCTGCCCAAAAAGGCAAATTTTCTATAATAATTGCAGAAAGATCACCAAAATAGGAGTGTTTGTCTTCATGTATAGAACTACTTCCTCCTAAACGCAAACCTTTACCAACAAAGAGTTCAGTATCTTCATTATTGCTTAAATACAAACACAATAAATCTTTTCCTATATTAAAATGACATTCTTCTAAAGATTCATCACTTACAGGAATAAACTTACTTTTGGCATTGGTTGTACCACTAGATTTAGCAAACCACTTTATAGAGGTAGGCCAAAAAACATTTTGTTCGCCTTGTCTAACTCGTTCTATTAAGGGCTCAAAAGATTCATATTGCTGAATTGGAACTCTTTCTGCAAAGGTTTTATAGTTTTTTATAGTAGTAAAATCATATTTTTTTCCAAACTCTGTATCTTCAGCAGTGTACAATAACCTGTTTAAAAGTTCCTTTTGAACCTCATAAGGATATTTCAGAAATAAATCTATTTGATGTTTTCTTCGTTTTAGTAACCAGGCAATAACAGCGTGAACAAATTGAAAAGGCATAGTCTATTTTTCTTATTTAAGAACTGTTATGACCTATGTAATTAGGTTAATTAATTCTATTTTGGTTATATTTATGAAGTTAAAAATACGAAAATCTATGATGCAATTCAAAGGAGTCTTAAAAAAAATGTTAACTGAATATAATCAACCAATTGACTATTATTTGGAAATGGAAAATGGATTTTTACATTTAAATGAGTTGCTCAACAAAGATTTTGAAATCACCTTTAAAAAATATCAATGTTTAAGTTGCGGACAGGATAAACCCATTTTTAGACAAGGATTTTGTCAACCCTGTTTTTATGCTATTCCACAAGCAGGTGTGTGGATTATGCATCCAGAACTTTCAACTGCTCATTTAGATATTGAAGATCGTGATTTGGCCTATGAAAAAAAAGTGCAATTACAGCCACATATCGTTTATTTATCATTATCAAGTGAGATAAAAGTTGGAGTAACCAGAAAAACTCAAGTTCCTGAACGATGGATTGATCAAGGAGCAGTTCAAGCTATAGAAATAGTGGAAGTTCCCAATCGATATTTAGCAGGTATTGCTGAAGTGGCTTTAAAAGATCATTTTGCTGATAAAACCAATTGGCAAAAAATGTTAAAAAATGATATACCAGAAGTCGACTTAGTTGCTGAAAAAGAACAGTTAAGGCATTTGTTGCCCAAAGAAGTTCAGGAATATTTTGTAGAAAACGGAAGTAAATTGTTCAAAATACAATTCCCTATTTTACAATATCCTTTAAAAATATCCAGTTTAAATTTAATTAAAACCCCAAATTATAAAGGTAAACTAGTTGGAGTGAAAGGTCAATATCTTATTTTTGAAGATAATATGGTTTTTAATGTCAGAAACTCTGAGGGTTTTGTAGTGAAGATCCAAGTTTGAAAAAAAACTATTTTTGCAATTCAAATTTTTAATCTTTCAATCTTTTAATCATTTAATAATTTACACATGAAAGCATATATATTTCCAGGACAAGGAGCACAATTTTCAGGGATGGGACTTGATTTATTTGAGGCGTCTCTATTAGCACAAAAATATTTTAACAAAGCCAATGATATATTAGGTTTTTCAATTAAGGATATCATGTTTAAAGGGTCTGATGAAGCGTTGAAGCAAACTAAAGTAACCCAACCTGCTATTTTTTTACATTCGGTAATTTTAGCTAAAGTTTTAGGAGATAAATTTCAGCCAGAAATGGTTGCTGGACATTCATTAGGTGAATTTTCTGCTTTAGTTTCTGCTAGAGTTTTATCATTTGACGATGGTTTGAAATTAGTTTCAACCCGCGCCTTAGCTATGCAAAAAGCCTGTGAACTACAACCATCAACCATGGCAGCAGTGTTAGGATTAGAAGATCAAATAGTTGTTGAAACCTGCGCTGAAATTGATGGAGTAGTAGTAGCTGCTAATTTTAATTGTCCGGGACAATTAGTAATTTCTGGATCTATTCCGGCTGTTGAAAAGGCTTGTGAATTATTGAAAGAAAAAGGAGCTAAACGTGCTTTGTTATTGCCAGTTGGCGGAGCTTTTCATTCTCCGCTGATGGAACCTGCAAGAGAAGAATTGGCAAAAGCGATTGAAAACACCATTTTTAACACGCCTATTTGTCCGATTTATCAAAATGTTACTGCCAGCGCAGTAATAAATCCGGAAGAAATCAAAAAGAATTTAATTACCCAATTAACCGCTCCGGTACGTTGGACACAATCTGTTCAACAAATGATAGCTGATGGTGCTACTGATTTTATAGAAGTAGGACCTGGAAATGTATTGCAAGGATTGGTTAAGAAAATTGATAGAAATGCACAAACGAGTGCTGCTAAGTTTGAATAAAATATTGTATTTAATTCTATTTATTTGTTAAATATTAACCAGTAGAGTGAATTAGTTTTTAATGATAATTTTTCGTCTTAATTTTCTTATTGGAGAAACCGTTATGTACAACAGGAATTGAAGATTTCTCGTGTTTCTCATAACCTAAATGAACGTCTAATTCGCCTTAAAGCATTTTCTTTAAATCTTATTTTTGTAGTTGGTTTAAAAAACTATAAAGTTCTTCGCTGTTTTGAACTGTATTAAAAATTCATCGGTTAATAATTCGTCTTTTTTCATAAGTGTATAAAATTTAAAATTAAACAAAAAAATATCGGGGTTTGCAAACCCCGATATTTTTTAACTTACACACCTTGTAGGATAGTCCTTACTTAATATTTTCTACTAATAAACATTAGTTCTATAATCTTTAATATCAGTTGCTTCTTTTAAAGCATTGTATAATTGACCACCTCTAGATTGTAATTGTTTTAATACATTTTTACGATTAAGTTCGTAATTTGGCAATGCTGACGGAACCTCTCTTGTTGTAACTGATACAGCATAAACACCTTGATTTCCTATAATTCCATTTACAACTTTACCAATCTTAGCAGAAGCCATTGTTCCTACAACTGCAGGCTCATATCCTACTCCTTGTAATAAAGGACTTTCTTGAGTTATTAAACTAGCTAATTTAACATTAGTACTAGTAGCTTTTGCGATTTCTTCTAATGAAGATCCTACCATTTTTTCTTTAATTAAAGCAGCTTTTTTCTCTTTAATTAATATTGGTTTTACACGATCAGCTACTTTTGAAACAGGAGCTAATCCGGCAGGAGTAATTCCGGTAACAACCGTAACTACATAGCCTTGATCAATATCAAAACGTTTAGTACTTCCTACTTTTGAATCTTTTTCAAATGCCCAGATAACTATCTGACGTTGAGAATTTAAGCCTACAACAAATTCATCTAATCCTTTTAAATCATTAGCTGTTACAACTTCATATTTTTTCTCTGTAGCTATAGTTGTAAAATCTTTTCCTTCAGCTAACTGAGATGCGAATGTTTCAGCATTCTCAAAAATTATATTTTCAGTTGCTTCTGATGGTAAAACTTTTCTGCTTAGAGAAGCTACTTTAATTCCTGTTTCGCTTTTAGTATCTTCTATTTTGATAATATGAAAACCAAAAATAGTTTCTACTAAACCGATACTTCCTTTTCCATTTTTAAATACAAAATCATTAAATTCAGGAACCATATCTCCCTCTTTAAACCATCCTAAATTACCTCCACTTTGAGCAGATCCATCTTCAGAATTAGCCATTGCTAGAGATCCAAAATCAGTACCAGCTGTTTTAGCTAGAGCTAATAATTCGTTTGCTTTTGCCTGAGCTTCTTCTTTCGTTCTAGCAAACGCAGGATTTGCTCTTTCTGCTCCGGTAAAAGAAATTAATATATGACTCGCATTTACGGAAGGAACCTCTTTTTTCTCAATAATCTTACTAACTTTTAATGATATACCATCAGTGTACGGTCCGTAAATAGAACCAACAGGCAAACTAAATAAAGTGTCAACAAAAGAACCATTTAAATCAGATTTAAAAATAAATTTATCAGAATATTTGCTGTCAGAATATTTGTTTACATACTCTATCGGAGTTGAAGTACTTCTAAAACCTTCGACAAACTCTGTTGATTTAGATGCTGCGTTGTATTCTTCTCTATCAGTTAATAAATAAGTTAACTCATCTCTTAAACTGGCTTCATCTTCTTTAGAAGCTTTAATATCAAATTTTACATATTTAATATCACGCAATGCTTCTGTTTTAAACTCTTTTTCTCTCTTTTTGATATATTTTAAAATTTCTTCATCAGAAACTGCAATTTTACTATCTTCTATTGATGTAAAAGGAACTTGGACAAATTGTCCGGTAATTTTCATATTACTAAATTGATAAGCTCTTTCTCCTTCTTTTAAGGTTGCTCCCAAGCCGATACTTACCAAATTTGAATAGGTCGTTCTTTCTAAATTAGTGCGGATGCTTTTTTCTGTTCTTAACCACTCTAACCAAGCAGCATTATCTCCCACTTCAGCACTTTCTTTTAAATTAACAATATATTCTTTAACCTTATCCTCTGAAAATAAACCAGCTTCGTTTTTAAAAATTGGACTGTCTTGAATTGCAGGTAATGAAATAATTGCTTGCCATACGTCTTGCTCACCAATTACGATTCCAGAAGTTTCTAACTGAGTTTTAAATATTTGTTCACTAACCATATTTTCCCAAACCGCATTCATCGCCTGAGTTTGTGAAACATTACCTCCGTAATTAGCTTTATAAGCTTCTACTTGTATAGCAAATTCTTCTCTACTTAAATCTTCTCCATTTACTTCTCCAATTGCATTTATTTTAGATGAATCGAAAAATTTCATAATATCTGAAGGACTTGCAACAAATGCAAACAATGCCAAACCAATTATAACAATTAAAAATACTGATCGTTCTCTAATTTTTGATAAAATCGCCATTTTATTATATTCTTTTATGTTTAGTCTGCGAAAATACAATTTAGTATTCAATTTTTAAAATAAAAAACTGATTATTGAGGATAATATTTCTACTAAATTTTAAAGGTAATTTCTTTGAGGTTAAGCGTATTATTTGGGTTCTTTTATTAAGAGAGTAACTGTTTCAATCTTGTTAGATGAAACTTTTGTAACAGTAAATTGATATTGATCAATTTCAATTATCTCATTAAGTTCCGGAATTGTTTCTGTATAACTCATCAACAATCCTCCTATAGTTTCGTATGATTCATCTTCAGGCAGATTTAATTTATAAGTATCATTAATATAATCTACTTCTAAACGTGCTGAGAACTCAAATTCAGTTTCACTTATTTTATTTTCTAACAATGAAATGCTATCATGTTCATCTTCTATATCACCAAATAACACCTCTACAATGTCTTCAACCGTTAATAAACCAGATGTTCCTCCGTATTCATCAATTACTATGGCAATACTTTTACGTTTTTTAATTAACATATTTAATACATAATTGATTCTCATAGATTCAGGAACCATTTCAATCGGTTTAACTATTTCGTGGATTGT
>JAMPYA010000089.1 GCA_023700885.1 Flavobacteriaceae bacterium | reverse complement strand
CATCGATTAGAACATGAATATGGAGCGAAATGTTCTTATGAACCAATCAATATTCACAAAGCTTGTTGGGTACATCCAGATGATGAAAAAAATGAAGAATTTAAAGAATTCTTGAGAGTAAAACAACGTTATTTAGCCAGAGACAAACAAAATCAATTAGTATTTTTGGGAGATTCTCCATTTACCATTCAAATGACACAACAAAAATATCCATCAGTTAAATTGCACTTTACTAGTGAATTTAATCCTTAAAAAAACAAAAATAACCTTAAATTTATAAAACATGAAAGACGGATTATATGCTTCGTTAAAAACATCAAAAGGAACAATTTTAATTAATCTTGAGTTTGAAAAAACTCCGGGTACCGTTGGAAACTTTGTAGCTTTAGCTGAAGGAAATTTAGATAATAAAGTAAAACCTCAGGGCACTCCTTACTATAACGGTTTAAAATTTCATAGAGTTATTGCTGATTTTATGATTCAAGGAGGATGTCCTTTAGGAACCGGAACAGGCTCACCAGGATATAGTTTTGATGATGAATTTCATTCAACTTTAAAACATGATAAGCCGGGAATTTTATCAATGGCAAATTCAGGACCGGCCTCTAATGGAAGTCAGTTTTTTATTACCCATGTAGCTACTCCTTGGTTAGATAATAAACACACAGTTTTTGGACAAGTAATTGAAGGACAAAATATTGTTGACACCATTGCACAAAATGATGTTTTAGAATCAATTGAAATTATCAGAGTTGGAGAAAATGCCACCAAATACAATGCCGTTGAAGCGTTTAGAACTTTTGAGGGGAGTCGCCTTAAAAGAACCGAAGCAGCAAAAAAAGCTCAAGAAGAATTATTAGAAAGTGTTTCTGCTGGCTATGACCAAACGAATAGTGGATTACGTTATAAAATACTTCAAAAGGGGAATGGAGCTCAAGCTCAGAAAGGCAAAATCGTCTCAGTTCATTATAAAGGAATGTTGTTAGATGGATCAACTTTTGATTCATCATATTCTCGAAAAGAACCAATTGAATTTACTTTAGGTATCGGACAAGTAATTGCAGGCTGGGATGAAGGAATACAATTGTTAAAAGTTGGAGATAAAGCACGTTTCGTGATTCCATCAGATTTAGCTTATGGAAATCGCGGTGCAGGAGGTGTTATCCCTCCAAATGCCACACTGATTTTTGATGTTGAATTAATGAAAGCATAAAATGTAAAAAAAATCCCGCTAGTAAGCGGGATTTTTTAAAAAGGGGGAAAAGTATTTTCTTATTGATTATTTTTTTAATCCTCTAACATAAAGAACTGTTAACCATATTTCTTCATCAGTTATCTTTTTAAAGTTAGGCATATCTGCTCTTCCGTTTTTAATTTTATAAAATAATTCTCCATCTGTTTGAGTTTGAAAAGCAGAAGATGAAAAATCTCCTAAATCACCTTTTACACTTTTAGCTTTTGGGCCATCACCTAAACCTTTTGCACCATGGCATGCTTTACAATGTTTTGAATACAATAATTTAGCTTCTTCTAAATTATCATCCGATACTTTTACTGGACTTTTAATGGCTTTATCTTTTGCAGGAACAACCCATGGTCCTTGTTCAATAGAAAAAGACATCAATGTTACTGTTAAAATAATTACGCTAATAATACTAACTATAGATCTCATATTCATAAATTTAATTGATTAATTATTAAGTTATAACAAATTTTAAACCACTTTGTTTATTTTATTTTTTTAATTTAACGTTTTCATAAGAATAACCCTCAAATATTATTGCAATAGCCAATTTTGTTAAAAATGTAAAAAGTAAAAATCCTATTGAAAATACCATAACGGCTGTTTTGATTTCTACCATTGAGGGTTTGTAAACATATATTTGACCTAAAACATCAGGAGTGAATCCAGGTATAATTAATGCCATACCTTTTTCAATGTAAACACTAAAATAAATTAAAACTGCTCCTATATTTAAGGTTACAAAATTTTTACGAGTTTTGGGTATTAAAAACAATAAAAATGCTATGACACCCATTATAATTGATGCCCAACTATAAAAAACAATTTCTTTATTATCACCTATACCAAACAATAAGTATTTCCAATACAAAATATGTTCAGTTCCCGAATAAAATTCTTTAAAAAACTCTGCTAATGTAAAAAACAAATAAATAAACATTGAGTATACCATTAATTCAGCAATAGTGAATAAAGCTTCATTTTTAATTTCAAATTTGGTGTATTTTCTTAATAATTGAAACAATATTAAAAGAATAGCCGGCCCAGAACAAAATGCTGATGCTAAAAAACGTGGGGCTAATAATGCACTGTTCCAAAATGGACGTGCAGGTAATGCATTAAATAAAAATGCGGTAACAGTATGGATTCCAACTGCCATTGGTATACTTGCTAATACCAAAAACAAAACTAATTTTTTATTGTATTCTTTTTTATTAAATGCACTGTATAACAAATGAATTACAACAGTAGCATTAATTATAAAGTAAGCAAAAAGCACAAAGAAATCCCAAGCCAATATTGAATATGGAAAATTCATGGTTCCTATAAATGGTAACATATGCCAAAATCTTAATGGATGACCAATATCTACTACTACAAAAGCGATACTCATAATTACTGCGCAAACAGCTAATAATTCACCAAAAATAACAATCTCTTTAATGGGTCCCCAATGATAGATATATGCAGGTATTACAAGCATAACTGCTGCCGCTGCAACTCCGACTAAAAAAGTAAAATTTCCAATGTAAAAAGCCCATGAAACAGAATCTCTCATGTTTGTGGTAATCAAACCATCTGTTAATTGATCATAATACCCAATAGCGCCCCATACGGTTAAGATTGTTAAAAGTAATAACCAAGCGAAATAATATTTACCACCCTGAAAAATTATTTTTAAACTCCCTATTAAAAAACGATTAAAATTCATAATTCAATTATTTGAATATTTTATTTTTTTATTAATACTTTATATTACTATCCAAAATAGTAATAGAATTTAGGTTGTGTATTTAATTCTTGTTTAAGCACCAATACACGTTTATTATCTAAAATGTATCTAACTTCACTTTCAGGATCTAATAGATTTCCAAATTTTCTAGCTCCAACCGGACAAATCTCTACACATGCAGGGTATTTGCCTTCTCTTACGCGTTGAACACAAAAAGTACATTTTTCTACAACTCCTTTTTGTCTTGGTCTGTTGCCTAAATAATGGACTTCTGTATTAATTTCATCGGCAGGAATGCTTGGTTCCCCCCAATTAAAATGTCTCGCTCCGTAAGGACAAGCTGCCATACAATATCGACAACCTATACACCAGTTATAATCTACTACCACAATTCCGTCTTTTTCTTGCCAAGTTGCTTTTGCAGGACATACGGTAACACACTGAGGATTTCTACACTGCTGACATTGAACCGGAAAATAAAAGTGTCCTTTTTCCGGAACTTTTTCATGATCATAATTAATGTTAGAATGATGTAAATCAACTCCCCTTTCCTTTTCCATTTCTAATACTTGAATCCACTGAATTTGGGGATCTCTAGATTGATTATTTTCTTTGACACAAGCAGTAACACATTTTCTGCAACCTATACATCTAGAAATATCTAGTGCATAGCCAAATAGGACCCCAACCATAGCAGGAGTATCAGAAACAGTGAAATCTTTTCCGTATCTTTTTTTATATTTCTCGGCAAGGTTTTTGACAATCTCATCTTTTTCTTCAGGGGTTAATTCTCTAAAATTTCCTTGCAGAAATTCATCAATCTCTTTCATATTACAACCCGATAGTGCTAAAGTTGAAAAAGTAGCTAATGATATATTTTTTAAAAATGATCTTCTATTATTTTTTGTCTTCATCACTGACTTTATTTACAGGTTTTGTAACTAACTTAATATCTTCTTGCTTCATTGGAGCCGGATCAGGCTTTAACTTTTTAAACTTTGGTGTGTGTGGATTATGGCAACTAACGCAGAGTAAATAATGTTTTTTTCCATTCCATTCACCTGTTCTCTTACCATGAACACCAACTTTCCAATCACGATATTTTTCTCCGTGGCACTGACCACATAATTTGTAAGATTCTTTAAAATCTAATTTTTTTCCATTGGCAAGTCTAAGCGAATCCCTTTCAATAACATCATGGCAATCTAAACACCAACGATTATCACTATCGTGTGAGAATGTAATATCATCATGCCATTCTACTAACTCTCGTCTTTTAGAATTAGGTTCTTGGTATGCATGACAGTCATTACAAGGAAAAATGCCGTCAGTAAATGGCGGAGGATCCACTGCGTATTCTTCTACAATTTTTGTTTTTTTAAATTCAACCAATTCATCTTTTATGGCATGAGAATCTTCCTCTTTGGATGAAGAACATGAGTAAAATAATATAAAAACAATAATAAATAGAAAATTAGAAAATTTGAGTTTAAAAAGAAAGTTATCCTTCATATTCAATTCATTTTTATTGATTCATTAGAAGTGTTATAATTCTATTATTTTCAAATATATATTGTTTTTGTAACATTTATTACAACAAATATCATGTTTTAGTTAATATATATTCAGTCTAAATAAACATACACTATATTTTTAATAATTAGCTGTAAAAAAAAATGCTCCAATATTGGAACATTTTTACTTTAAAATAAAATATGAATTTTAATTTTCTTTATACCGAATAGCACCAACTAAAACCAAAAATGAAGTTAAAACAAAAAAGAAGGCACCTACAAAACCAACCAGATCAAAAGTAGTTTCAGGATATACATATCCTCTTAAAAACAGAGCAACTTGCATTATTATCATTAAAATTCCCGACCATGATAAAACAATTTTCATTTTTTCAGTACAACCTAAATAAGGAATCACAAATGCTAATAGTAAATTATAAAGTGCAAAAGGCATTCCGTGAGTATGTGCAGCACGCATCATGGCCTCGCCTTTTTTAATCATATAATGATTTTCAAAAGCATCAGTAAAACGAAGATCAAATTGAGTAGCACCAAGATACATTCCTAAAAAGGCAGAAACTAGAAACAGTACTCCTACTGCAATAGCATTTCTTTTGTAAAATTTCATAAGTAGTTAGTTTAAGTTAAGTATCAAATGTTTACTACATTTGATACTTATCTCTACTAATTTTTCCACTTGATATTACAACCTATACTAGGTTTTTGTGGACAATGATTTGGTTTATTCTCTAATAAACAATCTAAAGCATAACGCAAATCATATCCTGTAACAGGAATTCCATTTTGAGGTCGAGAATCATCCAGTTGCCCTCTGTAAACTAATTTCAAATCATCATCAAATAAATAAATATCTGGTGTACAGGCAGCATCAAATGCTTTGGCAACTTCTTGTGTTTCATCATATAAATAAGGAAACGGATAATTGTTTTTAACAGCATTTTCTTTCATTAATTCTGGTGAATCAGCAGGATAATTTACAACATCATTAGAAGAAATTGCAATAAAAGAAATACCCTTTAGCTGATATTCATTGGCAATTTTAACCAATCCTTCATTTACATGTATTACAAACGGACAATGGTTACAGATAAACATAATAATCGTTCCTTTTTTACCTTGAAGTTCTTTTAAGGATTTATTTACTCCAGAAACAGTATCTATTAGGCTAAAATCTGGAGCTTGAGTTCCAATTGCCAACATATTTGAATAAGTACGTGCCATAAATCAGTCTATTTTTGTAAGTTTAACCAGTAAATTTAAACATTTATTTCTAAAGCATTTTATACTATTTAAATGATGAATAACATAATAACTTTTGAAGATTTTCAAAAACTTGATATCAGAACCGGAACTATAATTGAAGTATATGATTTTCTGAAAGCTAGAAAACCAGCTTATCAATTAACTATTGATTTTGGCAGTTTGGGAATTAAAAAATCGAGTGCTCAAATAACTGATTTATATTCAAAAGAGGATTTATTAAACCGACAAATTATAGCAATTGTTAATTTTGCACCTAAGCAAATTGCCAACTTTATTAGTGAATGTTTGGTATTAGGGATTGCAAACAATCAACATGAAATTATTTTGTTAAAATCGGATAAATTAACCATAAACGGAACTCCAATTAGTTAAAATGAGTAATTTAAAATCATTAATTTCTATAGAAAAATCACTGGAAGGGGAATTTTTTTTTGATGAGCTTCACAAAACTATTTACGCAACAGATGCATCAGCTTATCGTATTTTTCCAAAAGCAGTTGCAATTCCAAAGAATGAAAATGATTTAATAAAATTTATTCAATTTGCTAAAGAAAACAAAACTTCGCTCACATTAAGAACTGCTGGAACATCTTTGGCAGGACAAACTGTTGGTAACGGAATTATTGTTGATGTTTCTAAGTATTTTACTAAAATTCTCTCTTTTGATAAAAATCACAAAACGGTTACTGTTCAACCGGGAGTTATCCGTGATGAATTAAATCTTTTTTTAAATCCTTACGGATTATTTTTCGGACCCAACACTTCTACTTCTAATCGCTGTATGATTGGCGGTATGGTAGGCAACAATTCATCCGGAACAACCTCCATTAAATATGGAGTAACAAGAGATAAAGTGGTATCTATTAATACAATTTTAAGCGATGGTTCTAAAGTACTTTTTAATGAGATTTCATCAGATGATTTTTTGAAAAAATCAAAAGAAAAAACTTTAGAAGGAAAAATTTATCACTTTTTTTTGGATCAATTCTCCAGTAAAGAAACTCAAAATGAAATTATTAAAGAGTTTCCAAAATCAACTATTCACAGAAGGAATACTGGTTATGCAATTGATGAATTGTTAAAATCGGAATTGTTTGGAGGTAATGAGACAACTATAAATTTAGCTAAAATACTGTGTGGAAGTGAAGGAACATTAGCCATAACTACAGAAATTACCCTACAATTAGATGCACTTCCTCCAAAAAATACCGTAATGGTCATTCCACATTTTAACAGTATTCAAGAAAGTTTGGAAGCTGTTTTAATTGCGATGAAACATCAGTTATATTCATGTGAATTATTAGATAAAACAATTTTAGATTTAACCAAAAATAACCGAGAACAAGCTAAAAATAGATTTTTTGTAGCAGGAGATCCTGAAGCAATTTTAATGTTAGAAGTCGCTTCAGACACATTTGAGGATGCAGAAAATCAAGCCAATTTATTAATTGAAGATTTAATTAAAAATGGTTTTGGTTATGCCTACCCTAAAATTTATGGCGATGACATTGATAAAGTGGTAACACTTAGAAAAGCAGGTTTAGGTTTATTAGGTAGTGTTGTAGGAGATGAAAAAGCGGCAGACTCAGTAGAAGACACTGCAGTTGATGTTCAAGATTTACCCAATTATATAGCTGATTTTGCCTCAATGATGAATCATTTTGGACAAAAAGCTATTTATTATGCTCATGCCGGAGCCGGCGAACTGCATCTTCGACCCATTTTAAATTTAAAAAAGAAATCAGAGGTCGTTTTATTTAGAACCATTGCTTTTGAAGTAGCAAAATTGGTAAAAAAATATAGAGGTTCTCTTAGTGGTGAACATGGCGATGGTATTGTTAGAGGTGAATTTATTCCTTTTATGATTGGAGAAAAAAATTATAATCTTTTAGTTCAATTAAAAAAAACCTTTGATCCTCATGACATTTTAAATCCGGGTAAAATTGTAAATGCTTCTAAAATGGATAAAAATCTTCGTTTTGAAGCCGATAGAATTGAACCAGAAATTACTACAATACTAGATTTTTCAGATAGTTTAGGAGTTTTGAGAGCTACTGAAAAATGTAATGGATCTGGCGATTGCAGAAAATTAATTTCTGCTGGAGGTACGATGTGTCCTAGTTACAGAGCCACTAAAAATGAAAAGGATACAACCAGAGCACGTGCTAATGCATTACGTGAATTTTTAACACAATCAACTAAAGCAAATAAATTTAATCATCAAGAAATATATGACGTTTTAGAATTGTGCATCAGTTGTAAAGCATGCGCGAGTGAATGCCCGAGCAATGTTGATATGGCAACCTTAAAAGCTGAATTTTTATATCAATATCAAAAGGTAAATGGAAGTTCTTTGCGCACTAAACTTTTTGCTTATAATGCTAAATTAAATAATTTAGGAAGTACTTTCCCTACTTTTTCAAACTATATTCTAAATTTAAAATTTATCAAAAATATGTTAGGAATTGCAACGCAACGTACAATTCCGACGCTACACCATTTCACTTTAAAACATTGGATTAAAAAAAATCAATCAAAATTAATCGTCAAAAATCCAATTAAAAAAGTTTATTTATTTGTAGATGAATACACCAATTTTTATGATGTAGAAGTTGGAATTGACACTATTAAATTACTATCTCATTTAAATTATCAAGTTGTAATTGTTAATCATGAGGAAAGTG
>JAMPYA010000088.1 GCA_023700885.1 Flavobacteriaceae bacterium | reverse complement strand
TTGGTATATATCAACTTTATTTTACCTGTATATTGATATGTTTTAACATTCATATCAATATCCATTTTATAATCAACTTTTTGTTGCCAATACGCTGGTCTATTTTTATTTACTGTTTGACTATACCCAGAAAATATTACAAAACTAATTAGTAAAAAAGAATATGTTTTTAAATTCATTTAAAAAGATTATTTGGATTGTTGATGCGCCATTAATAAGGCATTATATGCGTTTAAAATTTTACCAGAAACAGATAAATTAGCAAAAGGCACTTTTTCAGATTTAGTTCCGGGAAGTGTTACATTAAACGATGCTTCAATACCAGAATTCATTAAAATTTGTTTCACTTCTTTAGCGCTTAATTTTGGATAATAAGATCTAATTAAAGCTGCAACTCCCGCAACTTCTGGAGCCGCCATTGAAGTTCCTTGAATTGATTCATATTTATTTTTTGGGAAAGTTGAATAAATTTCTAAACCAGGTGCAAATAAATCAACATTTTTCTTTCCATAATTAGAGAAACTTGCCACTAAATTTTCATCATACATACGTGTTGAAGCTCCAATTGTAATAACATTACTAGCAAATTCATTTATTTTATCATCAGAATCATTAGGAAAATTATCTTCTATATCAATATTTTTAGAATCATTACCTGCAGCATGAACTAATAAAACATCTTTGCTTTCAGCATATTTTATAGCGTCATAAACCCATGTCTTTTGTGGAGAATACGATTTTCCAAAACTCATATTTACAACTTTAGCTCCGTTATCTACAGCATATCGAATTGCTAAAGCAATATCTTTATCATATTCGTCTCCATCTGGTACAGCTCTAATGGACATAATTTTTACATTATTAGTAACGCCGTTCATTCCGATTCCATTGTTTCGAATGGCAGCAGAAATACCGGTTACATGAGTTCCGTGAATTTCTTCGTCATCAACATATAAAACATTTGGATTTCCATAGTTTTTGTCTTTAATATCATCTGGATTATCACCCACAATTGCTCTGCCATCAAATTGAATATCATAATTTGGAGAAGTATATTGTTTAGTAAAATGGTCAATCCCTTCATCCAAATAATTTAAAGCTTCTTTTATAGAACCATCTCCATCAATAATTCTCATTAAATTAAATAACTGAGGTTGTAAATTTTCATGTGTAGTTGCTAAAGAATCTAATTCTGGAATTGTATAAATTTCTTTTTTTAGTAAATCAACTACTTTTTGATGTGCTTCTTCAAGAGATGATTTATAGGATTCGTAGCGTGTTTTGCTTTCAAAAGCTTTTGCTTTTCTGTCTTTTATTTCATTAGACAATTTAATATATAAATTATAGTCTTTTTGGTCTTTTTCACCTATTTGGGCTGGAGTTTTTCCTTCAAATTTTGGTGTCAATTTTTTAACAATTCTAGTCATTTCTAGTTGCTCTGCATAGGCGCTACCATTTTTACCACCTAAAAAATTCCATCCATTTATGTCATCAACATAACCATTTTTATCATCATCAATACCGTTATTTGGAACTTCTTTGGTATTTACCCAAACTAATTCTTTTAAATCTTCGTGATTAATATCTATGCCAGAATCAATAATTGCTAAAATCACTTTTTCGCCTTTTTTATTAGCTAAAAAATCATAGGCTTTTTCTAAGCTCATCCCGGGGACCGAGTCTTTAATAATATCCATATGTGGCCAAGACTGTATCTCAGTTTCGGTCATGGTTCCTTTTTTGGCAACTATTCCGTTTGGTTTGATAAAAGTTTGTTTTGATTGTGAAAATCCATTGCTAAATATGAATATAGAAACAAAACAGAATGCATAAAACTTTAAATTTTTCATATAGATTTGATGTTAATTAAATACTTCATTTAGTGTGTATATTTCTTTTAAACGAATTCCTTTTTCTGTTTGTTCAACAGTGCATAATTCATTAATTGGATCATGTTCAAAGAAAATATAATAGTCATTTTGGGCAGCTAAATTTAAAAATTTCTCTTTTTCATCCATAGTTAATAAAGGTCTGGTATCGTATCCCATAACATAAGGAAGTGGAATATGACCAACGGTGGGTAATAAATCTGCAGCATAAACAATGGTTTTTCCTTTATATTTAATATGAGGTATCATTTGTTTTTCTGTGTGACCATCAACAAATAAAATATCAAAACCTAATTCAGAATTCGTTAAAAAATCGGTTTTAGGAATTTCTACCATTTTTAATTGACCGCTATCTTCTATCGGATTAATATTCTCTTTCAAAAATGATGCCTTTTCTCGTTTATTAGGAACTGTAGCCCATTGCCAATGATTTTTATTAGACCAAAAAGTGGCATTTTTAAATGCCGGTTCGTATCCGGTTTTATCTTTATTAAATTGAATACTACCACCACAATGATCAAAATGAAGATGTGTTAAAAAAACATCGGTAATATCATCTTTATGAAACCCAATTTTATGAAGTGAAGATTCTAGTGAATAATCTCCATATAAATGATAATGTCCAAAGAACTTTTCTGACTGTTTATTCCCCAAACCAGTATCTATTAATGTTAATCGATTTCCGTCTTCAATTAGCATACATCTAATACTCATGTCTATTAAATTATTGCTGTCTGCAGGATTCGTTTTTTGCCAAATTGTTTTAGGAACAACACCAAACATAGCTCCACCATCTAATTTAAAATTGGTGGTTTCTATAGAATATATTTTCATGATTTTTATTTTCTATTACAAATATCAAAAAAATAAGGCGAATTTGTGTTAAAGAAAACAAAAAAAACCGTTCCAAAAATGAAACGGTTTTGAGGCGTCAAGCGGATTCGAACCGCTGTAGAAGGTTTTGCAGACCTCTGCCTAGCCACTCGGCCATGACGCCCTATAAGGATTGCAAATTTACATAAATTTAGTATTCTAACAAGTTCTTTTTACTTTTTCCTTTTGATTGACATTTTAACCAATACTTTTTCTACATTACCTCCTATTGGCGGATTTATTTTTGCAACCCAAATGCTTGCTTTTTTAACCATGGAAAGCTCAAGTAAAATTCGATCTAAAATTCTTTTGGCTACATGTTCTAATAACTCAGAACGTATGGCCATTTCTTGATGTACAATATTGGTTAAATGCACATAATCAACAGTGTCATTTAAGGCATCGCTTTTAGCTGATTTTGATAAATCTGCCTTTACATCAACATCAACTATATATTCGGAACCAATTTTAGCTTCTTCAATCATGCATCCATGATAGGCGTATATCGATATATTTTCAACTTTTATATGACCCATAATCAATTAATTTTATACAAAAATAAAGAATCAATCTCAGGATAAAGCTTTTCAGCGAAAAAATCAATAATTTTGTTGATTAGTTACCAATCAAAAAATACATTATGGAGGAAGATAAAAAGCCGCTTAATTTTTTAGAGCAAATTATTGAAGATGATATAGCTAATGGTTTAGACCGTTCTAAATTGCGTTTTAGATTTCCGCCAGAACCAAATGGATATTTACATATTGGGCACGCTAAATCAATTTGTCTCAATTTTGGTTTAGGATTAAAATACAATGCGCCTGTTAATTTGCGTTTTGATGATACCAATCCAACTAAAGAAGAGCAAGAATATGTAGATGCTATTAAAGAAGATATTCAATGGTTGGGATTTAAATGGGCTAATGAATTATATTCATCTGATTATTTTCAACAATTATACGATTGGGCTTTAAAACTTATAAAAGAAGGAAAGGCTTATATCGAAACACAATCATCCGAAGAAATTGCTGCACAAAAAGGAACTCCAACGCAAGCTGGAATAAATAGTCCAGGAAGAGATAGAAGTGTTGCTGAAAATCTTGAGTTATTCGAGAAAATGAAAAACGGGGAATTTGCTGAAGGTTCGCATGTTTTACGCGCTAAAATTGATATGGCTTCACCTAATATGCATATGCGCGACCCTATTATGTATCGCATTTTAAAAGCTTCTCATCATCGTACAGGAAATGATTGGAAAATATATCCAATGTATGACTGGGCTCATGGAGAATCTGATTATATTGAGCAAATTTCACACTCTATTTGTACCTTAGAATTTGAAGTACATCGTGAGTTGTACGATTGGTATTTAGATCAAATTTATGATACTAAAAAACTTAGACCAAAACAAAGAGAATTTGCGCGTTTAAATTTAAATTACACCGTAATGAGTAAGCGCAAATTGTTACAATTGGTTAATGAAAAACATGTTAACGGTTGGGATGACCCGCGTATGCCTACTATTTCCGGTTTAAGAAGAAGAGGTTATACACCAGCATCTATCAGAAATTTTAGTGAGATTATTGGAGTAGCAAAACGTGAAAATTTAATTGATGTTTCGCTTTTAGAGTTTTGTATTCGTGAAGATTTAAACAAAACCGCACCCCGAATTATGGGCGTTATCGATCCTGTAAAATTAGTCATCACTAATTATCCTGATGAACAAGAAGAATGGCTAGATGCTGAAAATAATCAGGAAGATGAAAATGCTGGGTTTCGTAAAGTTCCATTCTCAAAAGAACTATACATTGAGCGTGAAGATTTTAAAGAAGAAGCTAATAAAAAATTCTTTAGATTATCTATTGATAAAGAAGTGCGGTTAAAAAATGCTTATATCATCAAAGCAACCGATGTTGTAAAAGATGAAGCTGGAAATATTGTAGAAATTCATGCAACCTACGATACTGATAGTTTAAGTGGAAGTGGAACCGAAGCCAGTATGCGTAAAGTAAAAGGAACTTTGCATTGGGTTTCTATCAAACACGCTGAAAAAGCTGAAATAAGATTGTACGACAGATTGTTTACTGATGAAGCTCCAGATGCTCAAAAAGATAAAGATTTTAAAGAATTTATCAATCCAGATTCTCTTAAAATAGTAACCGGATTTATGGAACCAAGCGTTAAAAGTGCTGAAATTGGTGAACGTTTTCAGTTTCAAAGATTAGGGTACTTTTGTGTTGATAAAGATTCTAATTCTGAAAATCTAGTTTTTAACAGAACGGTTACTTTAAAAGATACTTGGGCTAAGATAAGTGCCAAAGAAAATTAAGTTATTTGGTTATTAAATTGTATATTAGAGAAATTTAATAAATCATCATCCTATGAAAAAAATTTTAATATTATTGGTTGTGGGTTTGTTTTTATTTCCTGCAAGTTCATGTGTTGTTCATTTTGGACACAAACCTCCGCAAGGAGTGGTCGTTGTTAAAACGAGACCTGCTCACTACAAAATTGTAAAAGTAAAAGGTAAAAGATATTACCATTGGAATAATAACCATTATCAAAGAGTGCGTGGTGGTTATATTTTAGTTCGATTTTAAAAACAAAAAACTCGCTTGAAGCGAGTTTTTTGGTCTAAAAATTTTATCTAATTTATTTTCAATGTTTTAAGAACCGCTTCGAGTTCAAACATATAATCGCGTTTATCAACTGCTGGTGCATACGCAAACCCTTCTACTACCACTAATCTATTATTTTTTTCATCAATAACCGTATAATTTAAAAATGGTCCTGCCATAAAATCTCCATAAACTTCCCATTTACCACGTGTTTCAAAGGCTTTTTTACCTATTAAAGTAATATTAAAAATATGAGGTGAATAAGCTGCTTCAGTAATCATATAAGAGCCTTCTGGTCCGCCTGGAATATGTTTTTTACCTATAGAATCTCGTATTGAAATAATATTGTTTCCTGTTAAATCATTATCAGATAAAATTGGGACTGAATATGCAATGATGTTCATACTGCCGCTTGAAATTGGATTTCTCATCCATAAAAAAGCTCCATTATCATCAACCATTTTATATTTTTTTGGAATATTTAACTGAAATCCTAATGATTTAAATGTTTTTATTTTTTCCTTTTCCCACAAATCTTTGTTGAGCATTTTTTGAGTAGAATTAAGATCATTGTTTTTGAAAACGGAAATTAATTCATTTTGATGTTTTTGTATTAGATGAGCTAAAGAAGTGTTGTCCTTTCCGACAATTTGAATAATTCTTTGAGGCTTTGAATAGACGTCATTTTTAATTGAAAATTGATTTTTTTCACCAATTGTCACATGTAAAACACTTCTACTAGTTTTAAACATACTTCCAAAATATTCTGGCGCTACCTGTGTTATATTGAATTGAGTTTCAGGTTGAGGCAATCCCAATACAGGTGAACCTAATATTTTTCTAATTTCATCCCCAACTTCACCCTGCCATTGGGTGTTTTTAATTACAACTAATAAATGATTTATTTTTCCGGTAGAGTTTACTAACGTCAACTCTGGTTTTGTATCAGAACAACTTATAAAAAGTATTATAGTTAATAAAAGTGATATTATTTTTTTCATATGTGAATATTTTATTTTTTTTCATTTGTCATATGGAATACGCCAGTTTGATTAAAATATTTTCATCAAAGTTTACTTCACTAAATTTTATTTGTTTCAGTGTTCAGTGATTGCTTTGCAATTGTGTTTTTGCAAACATGGCTATTTCATATTTTAATTATATTTTGAATTAATAAATTAACATCAATTATGCCAATATTAATTTAATTAGGTACTTCTTGGATAAATAGTTAAATATTGTCCAGCTCTTATGGTGCTACTTTTAAGGTTATTCCACTTTTTTATTTGACTTATATTTACTCCATATTTATTAGCTATTTTACCAAGATTATCTCCGCTTCTAACTTTATATCTTATCCTATCATTGGTAATTATGTTTTGAGGAAGCTGTTTTTCTCGTTTACTTTCTTCTTCTTGGGCAATTGCATAAACTAATTCTTCATTACTCACAAAACGAGCTGCTGTATTAATGGGTAAAGTGATAAAATTATTTTCACCTTTTACAAAAGGAACGATATCTAATTTAAACTGCGGATTTAAAAATTGAAGTAATTCAACATCAACATCTAACATTTTATTAATTTGCTCAAAAGAAATTTGTTTTTTTATATGGATAGTATCTGTTTCAAAGAAATTTGCTTGTACTTTATTAGTCTGTAAATTATGTTCTTTAGCAAATTCCATCAAATATAAAGTTGCATAAAATGCTGGAACATAATTAGCTGTTTCTCTAGGAAGATAAGGTCTCAAATTCCAATAATTAGTTTTTCCGCCAGAACGACGAATCGCTTTTGTTACATTTCCCGGGCCAGAATTGTATGCGGCGAGTGCTAGATTCCAATCACCAAAAACATTGTACAATGTTAATAAATATTTACTTGCCGCTTCTGTTGATTTTATTGGATTGGAACGTTCATCAACATAGGAACTCACTTTTAACCCGTATTGTATACCTGTTTGATACATAAATTGCCACAAACCAGTTGCTCCAACTCTTGATTTTGCTCTTGGATTTAATGCAGATTCAATAATGGCTAAATATTTTAACTCTAACGGAATATTATTTTTAGCTAAATGTTCTTCAAAAACCGGAAAATAATATTGTGATCTTCCTATAATATTAGCCAAACTTTTTCTCCTTTTTTGAAGATAGAACTTGATTAATTTTTCTAATTCCGGACTATAATCTATATTAAAAGGTGTTTTGCTGTTTAAATGAGCTAATCTTTCTTTTAAAAGTTCTGTAGGTAATTCTGCATCATTAAAAACTTCAATACTATCAATATCAACAATATAACTAGATGTGTCTATTAACGAAGATTTATACAATTCTGAAAGCCAAAGACTGTCAATACTTTTAGCAGTTTTATATGATTTTAAATTATTTTTAAAATACTCATAATTTAAACTTTGAATTTCAACGGTCGAATCTTTTTCAATTGAATTTGCGATTCCATTTAATGAAAATATTATAGCAATTATTAGGGTTACTTGCTTCATTTATATCAATTTATTCGTTTAATAATTTTGAGACTTCGTCTAGATTAGGTGTTAAAATAATTTCGATTCTTCTGTTTTTTGCTTTACCTTCAGCCGATGCATTAGAATCGATTGGATTGTATTCACTTCTTCCTGCTGCAGTAATGCGTTTTGGAGATACGTTGTTGTCTTGTAAAATTCTTACAATAGCGGTAGCTCTTTTAACTGATAAATCCCAGTTGTCATTTATAACAGCTCCCGTATATGGTACATTATCTGTATGGCCTTCTATTAAAACCTCTATATCTTTATTTTCTGCCAATACTCTTGACAGTTGCATAACTGCTCTTTGCCCTTCACTGCCTACCGCCCAACTTCCTGAGCTAAATAACAATTTATTTTCCATCGAAACATATACTTTTCCGTTTTTGTGAACAACGGTTAATCCTTTACCTTCAAAACCTGCAAGTGCATTAGAAATGGCTGTTTTTAATTTTTTCATGGCTTCGTCTTTAGAAGCTATTAAACGTTCTAGTTCATTTATTCTATTTGAACGCGCATTCATTTCGCGTTGTAAACCAGCCAAACGCTCACTTTCTTCATTTAGTTCACG
>JAMPYA010000087.1 GCA_023700885.1 Flavobacteriaceae bacterium | reverse complement strand
TGGGATTTGGTATTGATTTTTATCTGTACTATTTCAAATTTTCACCATCAATTAGAGGCGTTTTTGCTATCAATAATGAATTGAAATACGATAACGACCCTAATAGTAAATGGACTGGTCCAGTTGATTTTTTCGGAACACGTGGAGTTTTTATCAACTTTGCTTTTGAGTAAATTTATCTTCTTCTAAACTCACTTAAAATTATTGCTGTAGCAGTAGCCACATTTAGACTTTCTGTTTCTTGATGTTTTCCAAATGCAGGAATCGAAATTTTTTGAGTGATTAATTTTTCAATTTCCGGACTAATTCCGTTGGCTTCATTGCCCATTACAACTAAAGCTTTTTTTGGAAGTTCTATGTTGTAAATATTTTTTCCTTCTATAAAAGTTCCATAAATAGGTCCATTATAAGATGAAATAAACTCATTTAAATCAGTATAAAAAAGCTGAACTCTAGCTAAAGATCCCATGGTTGATTGTACAACTTTCGGATTATAACAATCAACAGTATCTTTTGAACAGATAATTTGTTCAATTCCAAACCAATCACACAATCGAATAATTGTTCCCAAATTTCCGGGATCATTAATTGAATCGAGTGCCAAAATTAAATTATGATCCTCTATTTTTTTTATTGATGGAATCTTAAATATTGCTAAAACTTGGTTAGGAGTTTTTACAAAACTGATTTTTTTTAATTCCTCTTCAGTAATAATTTCAATTTTATCGGCTAAATCAGTCTTAAAATCATCTTTAATTGTGAAAATTTTCTCGAGTTGAAAATTAGATTTTAAAAACTCTAAAACACTTTTTTGCCCTTCAACAACAAATAATTGATGCTGAATTCTATATTTTTTATGTTCTAAA
Source organism: Flavobacteriaceae bacterium (assembly GCA_023700885.1). GTDB lineage: Bacteria > Bacteroidota > Bacteroidia > Flavobacteriales > Flavobacteriaceae > JAGXRT01. Next base: position 7,665 of record JAMPYA010000087.1, on the reverse strand, counting down.
CTTTTAATTAACTTTATGTTGTTTTTTGATAACATACAAATGGTTACTTTTGAACAAATTTAAAGCAAAATCGTTGCAAACCAACAATTCATCACTATTCATTTTAGCTTTGCTAATTTTTATTAGCATTAGCTCTTGTAATTCTGTAAAATATGTTGCTAAAGACAAATTTTTACTCAAAAAAAACACCATTACAGTTAATGACAAGAAAAGTATTGATGAAAATCTAACCGATTATATTGTTCAAAGACCTAATCAACTGGTTTTAGGTGTTCCATTGCCTCTATATTTACATAATTCTGGCAACAAACTAAGCGATTCAACTTATATAAATTGGTTAAGAAAAAACCCGAATACACACCGTTTCATTTCTAAAGTTTTTTCAGAAAAGCAAGTGGTTAGAATTGGTAATTCTTATAAAGGACTTCATAATTGGTTTATAAAAAGTGGTGAAGAACCTGTTGTTTTAGATTCACTTAAATCTCAATTAACTGCAAAAAAACTTGGGCTTCATTATATAAATGAGGGTTACTTTAAAAATAAGGTATCCATAAATTATTCTTTTAATAAGAATCAGAAAGCTAAAGTTGCCTATAATGTAACTAAAAATAATCCTTTTTTAATTGATAGTATTTTTATTGATATTAAATCTCAAATTTTAGATTCTTTATATCAAACTGAAAAACAACATTCATTTTTAAAATCAAATGAAAGATATCGAGATTATAATTTTAGAGAAGAATCTAAACGATTAACAAAGCAATTTCGTAATTCTGGAATTTTTCATTTCTCTGAAAACTCTATAGGTTTTTATGAATTAGATTCAACAAATACTAATTACAAAACAAATGTATTAGTTCAAATTGAGGATCAAATAATTGAAAAAAATGACAGTATTTACGCTAGAACTTATGTTCCATATAAAATTAATAAAGTTTCTATTTTTACTGATTTCAGCTATATAAATAAAGAAAAAAAGTATCAAGATAGCATAATTTATAAAGGAATTCAGATTTATGCAGTAGATAAAATTAATTTCTCTCCTAAATTTTTAGCCAATTCAATTTTTATTGAATCTACTGATTTGTACAGTGACATCAATAGAGATTTAACAAGAAATTATTTAAGAACTACCCAAAATTTTAGACTTGTTGATGTTAAGTATACTGAAAATGAAAATAATACGTTAGACGCAACTATTTATTTAAGTCCGTTAAAAAAATATTCCTTAGGATTAAATACAGAAGTTACCCATTCTAATATTAGACAGTTAGGTATCTCTAGCAAAATAAGTTTATTAAATAGAAATACCTTTAGAGGAGCAGAAATTTTTAAATTATCATTGCAAGGATCTTTTTTAAATACTTCTAGAGATGCTAGTAATAATTCAAACTTTTTTAATGCTTGGGAAGCTGGTATCGATGCATCTATTAAAATACCAAAATTTCTATTCCCCTTTAAAACAACTTCTATAATTCCTAAACACATGTATCCCAAAACTGAAATTATAGTAGGAACAAGTTGGCAAAAAAATATCGGATTGGATATTCAAAAATTTACCGGAATCATAGATTACTCATGGGAATCGACTCCACAAAAAAAACACAGTTTAGAATTACTTGATGCTCAATATATCAGAAACTTAAATGTGTCATCTTATTTTGATATATATGCTTCAGAGTTTTTAAAACTTTCAACAATTGCTCAAGATTATTTCAATCAAACTATCTCAACTGTAAATGCCATTTCATTTTATAACGATAACATTAATGAAACCTTTCAAATTTCCAATCCAGTTGAATATCAGATTGCAAGAAATATTAAAAAGAGATATGATATTATAACTGAAAATGTCCTAATCCCCTTAATAGCATATTCTTATACCTACAATAATAGTGAAAGTTACAGCGATCATGATTTTTCTTATTTCAAAATCAGAATTGCTGGTGCTGGCAATTTTACCAATTTAATTGCGACTCAAAAAGAGGGTGCTTCCTCAAAAGAGTTATTAGGGATTCCTATTGCTCAATATTTTAGAACGGATATAGAATATAAAAAATTCTGGGATTTAACTTCAGAAAACATCTTAGCTTTTAGAACTAGATTTGGAATCGCAATTCCTTATGGCAATTCTAATCAAATTCCTTTTAGCAGAAATTATTTTGCAGGAGGTCCCAATGATATGCGTGCTTGGAAAGTTTATGAATTAGGACCAGGAACTGAAAGAAGTGGATTAGAATACAACGTTGGAAATCTAAAATTTATGAGCAGTTTAGAATATCGATTTAAAATTTTAAATAATCTTAAAGGTGCTTTATTTACCGATATTGGGAACATTTGGGATATTACCAACTCATCATTAACCACCACAAAATCAAGCTTCAATGGATTAAAATCTGTTAAAGAATTAGCCATAGGAAGTGGATTTGGTTTACGATATGATTTTAGTTTTTTAGTACTTCGACTTGATCTCGGATTTAAAACTTATGAACCTTACTTAGAAAATAATAAATGGTTTTCTAATTATAATTTCAGGAATGCCGTATTTAACATCGGCATTAATTATCCTTTTTAAATTGACCTTTTAACTTTTCTTTTTCTTAATTTTGTTAACATTAAAAAAATAAACAAATGAGCTATACTTTCAAACCAGGTGTTTTATTCGGTAAAGACCTTCAAAATATGTTTCAATTTGCAAAAGAAAATAATTTTGCATTACCAGCTGTTAATGTAACTGGTTCAAATACTATTAACGCTGTTTTAGAAACATCTAAAGAGTTAAATGCTCCGGCAATAATTCAATTTTCAAATGGTGGAGCGCATTTTAATGCAGGTAAAGGACTTAATAATGATAATCAAAAAGCAGCCATTGCAGGTGCTATTGCGGGTGCTAAACATATTCATTTAATGTCTGAAGCCTATGGAGTTCCTGTTGTACTTCACACAGATCATTGTGCTAAAAAATTACTTCCTTGGATTGATGGATTATTGGATGCAGGTGAACAGCATTTTAAAGCTTATGGAAAACCATTGTTTAGCTCACATATGATTGATTTATCTGAAGAACCTATTGAAGAAAATATCAAAATATGTAAAGCATATTTAGAGAGAATGCATAAAATTGGAATGACTTTAGAAATTGAATTAGGAATTACAGGAGGTGAAGAAGATGGAGTTGATAATACTGATGTTGACAATTCTAAATTATATACACAACCTGAAGAAGTGGCTTATGCATATGAAGAACTTTCTAAAATTAGCAATCAATTTACAATTGCAGCTTCCTTTGGAAATGTACATGGTGTTTACAAACCCGGAAATGTAAAATTGATGCCAAAAATTTTAGATAATTCACAAAAATATATCGAGAAAAAATTTAACACAGATAAAAACCCTGTTGATTTTGTTTTCCATGGAGGATCTGGTTCAACCATAGAAGAAATAAGAGAAGGTATTTCTTACGGAGTCATTAAAATGAATATTGATACCGATTTACAATATGCTTTTATGGAAGGTATCAGAAATTATTACAAAAATAAATCGGCTTATTTAGAAGGACAAATTGGAAATCCGGAGGGAGATGATGTGCCAAATAAAAAATATTATGACCCAAGAGTTTGGCTTCGTGAAGGAGAATTAACTTTTAAAACTCGTTTAAAGTCATCTTTTGAAGATTTAAACAATATCAACACCTTAAAATAAATCGAAATTTAAAAAAGTAAAACCTCTGATAATTTTTACTAAATTGCCCCCGTTTAACAAATATTTGAAGTTATGACACTTTGGTTTAAAAGAAAAGAAAAGGGAATTCATACTCCAACAGAACAAAAAAAGGATGTTCCAAAAGGATTGTGGTATAAATCCCCTTCAGGAAAAATTATAGATACAGAACAATTAAAAGAGAATTTTTATGTAAGTCCAGAAGATGGATATCATGTCAGAATTGGAAGCAAAGAGTATTTTGAAATATTTTTTGATGATAATAAGTTTAAAGAACTTTTTCCTAATCTAACATCAAAAGATCCTTTAAATTTTACTGATAGTAAAAAATACGTAGATCGATTAGCTGAAGCACAAAGAGAAACAAATCTTAAAGACGCAGTTAGGGTTGCAGTAGGAAAATCATTAGGAAAAGATATTGTTATTGCTGCAATGGATTTTAGTTTTATTGGAGGATCAATGGGAAGTGTTGTAGGAGAAAAAATTGCACGCGCTATTGATTATGCCATTAGAAAAAAACTACCTTTTTTACTAGTTTCAAAATCAGGTGGAGCAAGAATGATGGAAGCCTCGCTATCTTTAATGCAATTGGTAAAAACATCTGCAAAATTAGCACAACTTTCAGCAGCAAAATTACCCTATATTGCCTTATGCACAGACCCAACAACTGGTGGTGCAACAGCTTCATTCGCCATGTTAGGAGATATAAATATTGCTGAACCTGATGCTTTGATAGCTTTTGCAGGTCCAAGGGTTGTAAAAGACACTACCGGAAAAGAATTGCCAGAAGGTTTTCAACGCTCCGAATTTGTGCTAGAACACGGTTTTCTTGATAAAATTATAGAGCGAAAAAATTTAAAAAAGCAAATTAATTTATATATTGATTTAATTCAAAATTTACCTATCAGAAAATAAGAAAAGCGACCAATTGGTCGCTTTTCTTTTGGAAAACTTAAATTACTTTATCTTTTTCCTAATAAAATTTCTTTAATGTCTCCATTGTCATTGGTAAAAATTGCAATGTTGTCACAAGCTCCATTTCCAAAATCAATGATTCCAGATCTATCATCTCTTTGAACTTTAATGGTTCCGCTTACAATAAATCTACAAGCCATTTCTCTTCTTAATGGAGTCATGATTTCTCCTTTATGAACAGATCCATTTTTAAAAACAGTAGTCCAATTTCCAGTAATTAAGAATACATTATCACCCCAAATACCCATAGTATCTTTTCCTGCTATCATTTCTCTAACTTTTGTACTAGTGCGTTCAATATACAATCCATCAGCAAAAGTAATTTTGATATTTATCTTAACTGTCGATTGAGGGTTTCCATTTATATTTGAAGCTAAACGCTCAATAGAGGTTGTTCCTTCAATTTTTTTAGTATTAAAATAGAAATTCTCATATTTTACAGTAATGGTGTGAGTTAAAATATCTCTGTTTCTATTAAAAGTTATAATAATTTTTCCTTTAACAGTATTTTCATTAGGAAGTATACATCCATCTCCAAAATCAATGGTTACAGTTTTTATTATTTCAGCAGTATCCCATTTAACAGTTCTTGTTCCACAGTTAGGGAAGAAACTGGTAAATTCTACACGGTTACCCATCATTCCATCTTCCATATATAATTGATCTACCAAATCAGTAATTCCTTCAGTTACTTCATCAGCATCAGCTACTATTTGAGCATCTTCAACCGCAATAGGTGCATCTGAAAAAGTATTTTCATCATCACCTTGACAATTTGTAAATACAAATCCTAAAGAAAGGAAAAGAGATAAAATTCCGATTCTAAATTTCGATTGTTTCATAATTTTTGGAGTTTAAATTAAACGATTATACCAATTTAGACCATGTTAAGTTAATAAGGTTTAATCAAAGTTAAAAAAAAGTTAAAAATTTTCACATGTTTAAACAAACATAATTTATTGTATTTCAAATGCATACATTTTTCATTTATGTTACATTTGATTTATAACAAACTTTGCTAATTCATAATAATAATTATATCTTTGCAGCTCGATACACCATCGATACATAAAAATTATTAATTAATAACTTAATGTTAGCATGTATTTAACTAAAGAAACGAAAACTGAGATTTTCAAAAAACACGGTAATGCTGAAACAAATACTGGATCAGCAGAAGGTCAAATTGCATTATTTACCTTCAGAATCAATCACTTAACAAAACACTTACAAAAAAACAAAAAGGATTTCAATACTGAAAAAGCCTTAGTTAAGTTGGTAGGTAAAAGAAGAAGTTTGCTTGATTATTTAATCAAAAAAGACATTACTAGATACCGTGCAATTATTGCAGAATTAGGATTAAGAAAATAATTCGAACTCATAAAAGAGGCAAAAGTTTTGCCTCTTTTTTATTAAAAAAAGTACTATTAAACTTTTCATTGGAAACCGTAACAACACACAACTACAACAAAACCAATTGTTTAATAAGTAAAAATTAATTATGATTCCTAAAGTATTCCAAGAAATTATTGATCTAGGAGATGGAAGAACCATTTCATTAGAAACAGGAAAATTAGCCAAACAAGCGGATGGATCCGTAGTTGTTAGAATGGGAGATTCTATGTTGCTTGCAACAGTAGTATCAGCAAAAAAAGCTAGCCCAGTAGATTTTTTACCTTTAACGGTAGATTATCGCGAAAAATTTGCAGCCGCAGGTCGTTTTCCAGGTGGATTCTTTAAAAGAGAAGCAAGACCAAGCGACAGCGAAGTATTAACAATGAGATTAGTAGACCGAGTTTTACGGCCACTTTTTCCAGATGATTATCATGCTGAAACACAAGTTATGATTCAATTGATGTCACATGACGAAAAAGTAATGCCAGATGCTATGGCAGGACTGGCAGCATCTACCGCTTTAGCTTTATCTGATATTCCATTTTCAACCTTGATTTCAGAAGTTCGTGTTGCACGAGTAGATGGTCAATTAATCATCAATCCAAGTAAAGAACAATTAGATTTATCAGATATTGATATGATGATTGGGGCTTCTAAAGATTCTATTGCAATGGTAGAAGGTGAAATGAAAGAGATTTCTGAAAAAGAAATGGTAGAAGCCATTAAATTTGCCCATGAAGCCATCAAAATTCAAATTGACGCTCAAGAAAGATTAGTAGCTGCCATTGGCAAAAAAGAAACGCGTACCTACGAAGAAGAAAGAGAAGATGAAACCATTTATACTAAAGTAAAAACTGTTGCCTACGACAAAATTTACAATATTGCAAAAGTAGGCTCATCAAAACAAGAACGTACTGCTGCTTTTGCTGAAGTAAAAGAAGAAGTATTAGCTTTGTTTACTGAAGATGAATTGGCAGTTAACGGCGATTTAGTTTCTAAATATTTCTACAAAACCAATAAAGAAGCAGTTCGTAATGTAACACTTGATTTGGGAACTCGTTTAGACGGTAGAAAAACTACAGATATTAGACCTATCTGGTGTGAAGTTGATTATTTACCAAGAGTACATGGTTCTGCTATTTTTACTAGAGGAGAAACTCAAGCATTAGCAACTGTAACTTTAGGAACATCAAGAGAAGCAAATCAAATTGATTCTCCATCTGAACAAGGTGAAGAAAAATTCTATTTACATTACAACTTCCCTCCTTTTTCAACCGGCGAAGCAAAACCATTAAGAGGAACATCAAGAAGAGAAGTAGGACATGGTAACTTAGCACAACGTGCTTTAAAAAATATGATTCCTACTGAAAATCCTTATACAATTCGTATAGTTTCAGAAGTGTTAGAATCTAACGGTTCATCATCTATGGCAACAGTTTGTGCAGGAACCTTAGCATTGATGGATGCTGGAATACAGATGATTAAACCCGTTTCAGGTATTGCTATGGGATTGATAACTGACGGAGATCGTTTTGCAGTATTATCTGATATCTTAGGTGATGAAGACCATTTAGG
>JAMPYA010000086.1 GCA_023700885.1 Flavobacteriaceae bacterium | reverse complement strand
TGTTTTTTCAAAACGTAGTTGATTTTCTTATTATTGCCGCGGCTATTTTCATGGTAATTAAAGTAATGAATTCAGCCAAGAAAAAAGAAGAAGTTGCGCCAGCCGCACCTCCTGCTCCATCAAATCAGGAAGTTTTATTAGGCGAAATAAGAGATTTACTTAAGAAAAAATAATTTCTTACATATTACTAAAGTGCGGTTCTTTAAAGGGGACTGCACTTTTTTTATTTAATTGACATGGATGGAGTCAAAAAAAATTATAGAACTATTTAAGCATTTAATGTTTAAATTAAAATTTGCTTAAAACTTTACCCAGAAAATTTAATTACAATTACATACAAAAAGTACTGCTGCCACTACAATTATAATCAGTACATAAATAATTGGTCGTTTATACATTTTTTAAAATTATAGATTGATAATCACTAGTTTTTTTAAGAGCTTCAAAAAGTGACATAATAGAAAGTGGAGGAGTAGTTAATTTTCGCGTTTGATAACTGATCCAAGCACCATATACCTCAATTTGAGCTGCTTTTATATTGTTTTCTTTGTAGATGATATGACGTATTTTCCAGCGTTCTCCATTTAATGAAACTCCTAACAGCTCAATAGATACTTTTACATCTTCACTGGGTAGAATCTCTCTTAAAAAAGTGGTTTCTTCTTTAAAAAGTATCGGGCCAATTTGATGTTGATTAAAATAATTCACATCAATTCCATGTTCATTAAAAAAACGAATTCTGGCCTCAGCAGCAAAATCATTATAAGCAGAATGACGCATGTGTTTGTTGGCATCAAAGTCTGCCCATTTGGTAGTAAATTTATACATTGTTTTTAGGGTGTTTTAACATCTAAAGCATCTCTTAAAGCATTTCCAATAAGCATAAATGCTAGTACTAATGACATAATTGCAATTCCAGGAATCATTGCTAAATAGGGTTTTCCTAGAATTATATAATTGTAATTTTCTTTTATCATGGCGCCCCAAGATGGGATTGGAGGTTGCGCTCCGATGCCCAAAAAACTCAATCCGCTTTCTATTAATATAGCTGATGCAAAATTTGCAGCAGATATTACAATAATAGGAGCCGTGATATTGGGCAGTATATGATTAAAAATAATTCTTGCATCAGAAAAACCAAGGACTTTAGCGGCCTCAATGTATTGCATTTTTTTGATACTCAAAACCTGCCCCCGAACCACACGAGCAACTTCAACCCACATTGTTAGACCAACGGCAATAAATACTTGCCAAAATCCTTTTCCTAATGCCAAGGTAATTGCAATTACTAATAATAGTGTTGGGATAGACCAAGTTACATTGATGAGCCATTGAATAAATGCATCCGTTTTTCCTCCAAAATAACCAGCTATTGATCCTAAAGATACCCCAATTATTAAGGAAATAAATACTGCTATAAATCCCACAAAAAAGGTGATTCTTGAACCAATTATCATACGACTGTATAAATCGCGACCATATTTATCTGTCCCAAACCAAAAGGTTTTAGTTTTAATAAATTTTTCAACGGGTAAGTTTTTAAAAATAGATAAGGGTATTGATACGTATTCTTTTATAATATCAGACTCGTTATAAGGAAGGTAATTAAGGTGTGTTTCGGTAATATTATAAGAGTTGATGATAATCTCATTTGGCGGATTTTGATTTCCATTCAATAAATAATTAAAATAAGATTGTTTGTGGTTGAATTCTTGTGGAATTGTTACAACCAATGCTTTAAATCCGGGTTTTTTAGAATGGATTTCTAAATGCATCTGATTGGCGTTACTCGAAGAATCTGTGGTTAATACATAGGCAAATATGGCTATAAAAAAACATAAAATGATAAAAACCAAACTAAACACTCCGGAAGTGTTTTTAAAAAACTTATGGAGTGCTTTGGATGAATTTGGTAATTTTTCGGACTGCATCTAGTATTAATTTTTCACCAAAAGTTGTTTTTTAATTTTAAGTTCAGAGAGTACCTGTAGTGCCTCTTCTACATAAATATCTTTGGATAAATTTTGATGCCAAACCGCTCTCTTTTTTGAAAGCGTAGAGTCGGAAGCTATTAAAGGAAGTTCATATTTAGGCGAAGCAAAATTAAGGTTACTTTTATATTTTGAAATGGACTCAAATTTCTTAGCTTTTTCTTGATGAGATTCAACAGATGCTTTAAATATATCATATTTTAAACTGACCTTAGTATCATCTTGAGTTTTCTTTAACCATTTAGCATTTTCATCAATCAATTTAAAGGTTTCATTTTGAGAAACCCTGTGATTGCTTTTTATAATGACATCATTTAAATTTTCGTAATTATTCCATGGTAGATATTTGGCTTCTTTTATAGAGTCCCAAGTAAGTGGATTTTTCTGATCTCTTTCTCCAAATTCCATATAGGTATATCGGTCAGGTAAGGCTACATCAGAAACAACACCATTTAACTGAACGGATCCACCGTTTATTCTATAATATTTCTGAATGGTGATTTTTAAGGCACCTAAATCATCATTATATCTGTAATAATTATTGAGAGGAAGTAAGTTTTGAACGGTACCTTTACCAAATGTTTGCTTACTTCCAATAATAACAGCGCGCTTATAATCTTGCATGGCAGCAGCAAAAATTTCAGAAGCAGAAGCAGATAATTCATTTACTAAAACTACTAAAGAACCGTTCCAGAATATTTTTTTATCAGTATCATTTTTAATCATAGGTTCTTCACCTCTGTATTTAACCTGTACAATAGGACCTTCAGTAATAAATAAACCGGCAATATCTATAGCTGTTTCTAGAGATCCACCGCCATTGTCTCTTAAGTCAATGATAAAACCTTCTACATTTTCTTGCTTTAATCGTTCTATTTCTTTTGCCATATCTATAGCTGAATTTCTAGAAGCTTTCTCTTCAAAATCGATATAAAATTTTGGCAGATTGATTAATCCGTATAGTTTTCCGTTATAATTTACGGTCGTAGATTTAACAAAAGTTTCTTCAATTTCTACAATATCACGGATGATAGAAATAACTTTAATAGTTCCATCAATTTTTTTAATTGTTAATCTTGCCTCTGTACCTTTTTTACCTTTGATAAATTCAATAGCATCATCTAAACGCATTCCAACTATATCTAAAGGTTCCTGATCTCCTTGTGCTACTTTTAAAATGATATCGCCAACTTCTAATTCACCGGCTCTCCAAGCAGGACCGCCTGAAACTATTTCGACTACTTTAGTATAATCATTTCTTTTTTGAAGTATAGCACCAATTCCTTCTAATTTACCAGCCATAGAAATGTCAAATCTCTTTTTAATTTTAGGTGCTAAATAAGAAGTGTGAGGATCAAAAGTTTCTGCTATACTATTAATATAATTAGAGAACCAATCCGTATGATCTAATTCATCCATAAAATCAAAATACTCGTTTAAATTTTTCAGTGTACTTTCTCTGGATTCTTTTTCTAATACATCGAAAGATTTAACAACATATAGACTATCCTTAGATTTTTTATTAATTTCTTCTTCTAGTTTTTCGTGTAAACGGACTAAAGTGCTGTGTTTTAATTGTTTTTTCCAAATGTTAATAAGTTCATTCTGATTTGCTGCATATGATTGTTTTTCAAAATCTACATCAATAGTTTCGTCAGTATTAAAATTAAAAGCTTGGTCTAATATTTCTCTGTAATATCCTTTAGATTCTTGCATTCTCTGCATTAATCGATCTTGAACTAAATTATAAAAGGAAATGTTTTCAACCTTTATTTCATCATCAATTTGGGTTTTATATTTAGAAAACTCATCGATATCAGCTTGGGTAAAAAATCGTTTTGCAGGATCTAATCCTTCTATAAAACTATTAAATACTTGAATTGAAAATTTGTCATCAATATTTTGAGGTTGATAATGACCATTGGTTAAAACATAGCGTAATAAACCTATTAAAACTCTGTCTTTTTCAGGATCATTATTATTTTTAAACTGAAATCCGACTAAAACACTTACTACTAAAAGTAATGTAATTAAGATTTTGTAGTATCTTTTCATAAACGGTATAATTAATTTCTTCAACATTTAGATTTACAGCTAAAACAATGCCATTTCATTGTTTAATTAGAAAAACTCTAATAGATACACAATGTTAAACATTTATTTGCGCACTTCCTATTTACAAAATGTTAAAAGTTATATTAATTTTTCAGTCAAATAAAGTAGATTTGCGATATAAATATAAAAAAATGACCAGAAGACCTTTAATTTTAGTAACAAATGATGATGGAATTACCGCTCCAGGTGTTCGTGCATTAATTTCTGTAATGAATGAGTTAGGTGATGTTGTAGTCGTTGCACCTGATAGTCCACAAAGCGGAATGGGGCATGCAATTACCATAAATTCAACCTTATTTTGCGATAAAATTAAAATAGATGATGGCCCGCAAATAGAATATCAATCGTCTGGAACTCCTGCAGATTGTGTGAAATTGGCAGTAAGTGAAATTTTAAACCGCAAACCAGATTTATGCGTTTCAGGTATTAATCACGGATCTAACGCCTCTATTAATGTAATTTATTCGGGTACTATGAGTGCTGCTATAGAAGGTGGTATTGAAGGAATTCCTTCTATTGGCTTTTCTTTATTAGATTATGCGTGGAGTGCCAATTTTGAACATTTAAAATCCTATATCAAAAGAATTACAGAAAATGTTTTAGAAAATGGTTTACCTGATGGAGTAGTGTTGAATGTCAATTTTCCAAAATCAGTTGAGTTTAATGGTATAAAAATTTGCAGACAAGCGCGAGCTAATTGGGTTGAAGAAATGGATAAACGTATTAATCCGCATGGAAAGGAATATTATTGGTTAACAGGAAAATTTGTAGATTTAGACGGAGGTGAAGATACTGATATATGGGCTTTAAATAATAATTATGTTTCTGTGGTACCCGTACAGTTTGATTTAACAGCCCATCATTTTATTCAAAAATTGAACAGTTGGAAAATGTAATTAAAAAGGAAGTTTTTAAAGGATTTGTAGTAGCAATTGTTGCTGCCGCTTTTTCTTTTTATATATTTCTAGAACATTTTTCAATTTATACATTAGAAGAATCTATAATGATTGCAAGAAGCGGACAATTATTTGGCAAACTACTCGCTTTATCAGCACTGCCAAATGTGATTGTATTTTTTATTTTTTTAAAGAAAAATCAAGATTATAGAGCAAGAGGAGTGTTGTTAGCATTGTTTTTATTTGCTTTGACAATCGCATTTTTACAGTATGTTTAATCATTCAATTTTAAATTTTTTAATAGTAAAGAATGAAATATTATATAATTGTTGGTGAAGCATCGGGCGATTTACATGCCTCTAATTTGATGAAATCACTAAAAAAACATGATACAAAAGCTGAATTTCGTTTTTGGGGCGGTGATTTAATGCAAGCTCAGGGAGGCACTTTGGTAAAACATTATCGTGATTTAGCGTTTATGGGTTTTGCCGAGGTTTTTATGAATCTGAGAACAATTCTTAAAAATATTTCTTTTTGTAAAAAAGATGTTTTAGGCTATAAACCCGATATTTTAATCTTAGTAGATTATCCGGGTTTTAACATGAGAATTGCTGAGTTTGCTAAGAAAAACAATATCCAGGTACATTATTATATTTCTCCGCAAATTTGGGCATGGAAAGAAAATCGCATTAAGAAAATAAAAAGAGATGTAGATAAAATGTATGTAATTCTACCTTTTGAAAAACCTTTTTACGAAGACAAACATCAGTTCCCTGTTCATTTTGTTGGGCATCCGTTACTAGATGCTATTGCTAATAAACATAGTGTAAGTGAAGAAGAATTCAGAAAAAAATATCAATTGGGTGAGAAGCCAATTATTGCGCTATTGCCCGGAAGTAGAAAACAGGAAATTAATAAAATGCTATCGGTTATGTTAGAAATGATTGCTGATTTTCCCGCATATCAATTTGTAATTGCTGGTGCTCCAAGTCAGGAATATGAATTTTATCAACCATTTTTAAAGAATTATAAAGTAAAGTTTATCAGTAATAAAACGTATGATTTATTAGCCAATTCTTATGCTGCAATTGTAACTTCTGGCACTGCAACTTTAGAAACAGCGCTGTTTAAAGTGCCACAAATAGTTTGTTATAAAGCCAATTCAATTTCTTATATGATTGCTAAAAGATTAGTAAATCTAAAATACATTTCCCTAGTCAATTTAATAATGGATAAAGAGGTGGTGACAGAACTTATTCAAAATGATTTTAATAAAAATCGTTTAAAAATGGAGCTTCAAAAAATATTGGATGAAAATTATCGTAAAGAAATTTTTATAAATTATTTTGAACTAGAAAAGGTGTTAGGAGGAAAAGGTGCCTCAGATAGAATTGCCAAACTGATTACTTCAAAAGAATAAATCCTGCTCAATTCATTACAAATCAAACAGGATTTAAACACATTAACTAATAAACTTTTTTTAATTGGCAAGGGCTTTAAGAGTATTTTCAATATCTCCAGGAGTACTCATGATTTTCATAAAAGTACCCATTGTAAGTTCTGGCCAATGTAGTGCAATTCTATATTTTCCATGAAGCATGGTTAAAACATTATCTTGTAATATTATTTCATAAGGCAATGCTGCGGCGTGATCTTGTCCAATTATAGGTAAAAATTTAGCTTCACCATTTTGTTTGTTTTCAAGTCCAACACCATAAACCGCTACTTTTTCAGCCGTATAAATCAATTTATAAACGGAACTTGTTTGTCCTTTTTTCTTTGCTAAATTTGCTTCTATGATTCTTATACCTTCTTCAAAAGAGTTAAATTTTTTTAATTCAATTGGATCAGTAAAATAAGGCATCATAACTTTATAATGATATTTTTTAAGCGTCTCACTACTTTCATTCCCTCCAAAAGTTGAAAAATCATTTCCTAAAGCCGTTAATGATTCTTTTAAATCATTGGATACTTTTGTTAAATACCCACTGTATTTATTATAATCATCTCTTAAATAAGCAGTAAAAATGTATTCAGGATTAGTATATGATATAGTTGTTATTCCGTTTTTAGTAATTAATGCAACTTTTAAAACAGCAGCTAAAGCACCACGATCTTTAACTTTTACAACTGTTGCTTTTAAATCATTTCTTGTGAACGTAATAACACTTAAATTTTTATTATTTTCTGGATGATAATTTCCTAAAACAGTAAATGATTTTGATTTTAAAGCATTCGTTACTTTATTAGTAAGCTCTTCATTTGATTCTGATGAAGTTCCTACTTTTATATATGGAGCTAAATCTTTTGCCATTCCTAAATTAATGGTTAAGAGCGTTATTAACGTAAATAAGACGGTCCTTTTCATTTTAAATAAATTATTATGGTTTGTATGGTGTAAAATTAATGTATGAGATATCCTTTTAATATGATTTTTATCACATTAATAAATTAGTTCAGTAACAAATATTACATTATCAATGGTTTAAAAAATGCAGTTTGAATTAAGAACTTAAAATGTATTAGAAAATTGATTACTTTTATTGTGCTATGAAATGAGCATATCAGAAAACTCGATGCAAACACAAATTCAGCTATGCAAATTCCATATGACCAATAAAATTTAAAGTGAGCTTGTTGAACTAAACAAATAAAATATTCACATATGAAATAGCCATGTTTGAAAAAACACAAACTTTGATGAGAATATTTTAATCAAACTGGCGTATTCCATATGACATATAAAAAAACAAATAAAATATTCACATATGAAATAGCCATGTTTGAAAAAACGCAAACTTTGATGAGAATATTTTAATCAAACTGGCGTATTCCATATGACATATAAAAAAACAAATAAAATATTCACATATGAAATGAGCATACTATAATTTCAAAATTATACTTGAATGATTAATATGCGAGTTCCATCTGACTTTAAATAAATAATTAGGATCAAGGAAAATTATTATGATTTATTATTGAATTTCTCAGCAATAATTTTATCTAAAAGATTTAATCAATTTATAGGATGAAAAGAACTTTACAGTTTATGCTAACATACGTTACTTTTTTTCTTATTCTTGGTATTATTACAGCGCATTATTTTTCCTTTCAGCCTACCATAATTTTGATTTTAATAATTGTAGGTTTTGTAACGCTATTTATTTTTTACAATCAAACAAAAGGTTCTTTAAAATTCAACTTACATTTTGGATTTAGTTTAATGATTTTATCATTTATAATCGGAATTTCGACAGTTTTATTAAACAATAAATTACTTGATAAACATCATTACACTCAATTTATGAGTACTGAAATATTATCAGAACAAGATAAAACACCCAAATTGTATAATATAGAAGTTAGAATTGATGAGGTTTTAAAATCGGACGCTTTTTATCATAAGTACGAAGTTCTAATACATAAAATTAACGGTAAACCGTACAAAGGAAAAGTATTGTTAAATATTGTAATTGATAGTTTAACAATTCCCCTGGAAGTTGATCAAAACATTCATTTTTACGGAG
>JAMPYA010000085.1 GCA_023700885.1 Flavobacteriaceae bacterium | reverse complement strand
TCACCACCAGAAGCAACTTTCTTTAATGCTCCTAAATTAGATCCTTTATTTGCAGAAAATAACCATTCTATCTCATCTTTTCAATTGCTAGAAAAAGTATCTATTAGGTTTAAAACAATTTTAAATTGAGCATTTGGCATTCCAAGTTGTTTTAGAATATACTCTAATTGTGATGTTAAATCTGGTATTACTTTTAATCTTTTCTGATGAATTTCTGTAGCTAATTGGTTTAATTGTACCTCTACTTTTTTAATTTCTAACTCTTTCTCTTTAATAACTTCTGAAGCATTTTCAACAATTTTTATTTTCTCTGCTAATTCTTCCTGAAGCACTAATAAATCTGAAATTGAATTTAGATGATGTTTCTTTTGAAGTGAGTAAATTAATTGCAAACGTTGATTCAAATTTTCTATCTCAGATGGATCTACATCAAGCTTTTCAAAAGCTTTTTCAAGTTCTGATATTATATCCTGATATTCAATAAAAATACTTTCAAATCTATTATATATATTTTCATAATCTTTAGCAAAAGTCGAAACTCTTTGAATATTAATTTTAAACTTTTTAAGTAAATTATCTATTCCTATTTCTTCATTCTCAGACAGTTGAATAGCATCTCCTAAATTTTGCTTAATTACTTCAATATGGTTTAACTTTTCTAATAACGCTTCTAATTCTTCTTGTTCTGTTTCTTTTAAATTAGCAATTTTTAATTCATTATATAAAAATGAGTTGTAATCATGCTGTTCATTAGCTTTATGTTGTTGATTTAAAAGTTCAGAAAATTCTTTTTGCAAATTTTTAAATAATGCTAAACCTCTTTTATAGGATTCAACTTTAGGTTTGTGATTTGCTAAAGCATCTAATATCTCAAACTGAAATGCTGTTTGTATTATTGCTGTAGTTTGATTTTGGCTATGAACATCTATTAAATAAGAATTTAAAATAGCCAAGACAGATAAATTTACTGGAGTATCATTTATAAAAGCCCTGGATTTACCTCCGGGAAGAATCTCTCTTCGGATAATTGTATCTACTTCAAAATCAATATTTTCTTCTTCAAAAAAGCTTGTTAAATTATAATTATCTATTTTAAAAACAGCCTCAATTACGCATTTTTTAGATTGATCTTTTAAACTATTTAAATCTGCTCTATTACCTAATACTAATCCTAATGCACCTAAAAGAATTGATTTTCCGGCACCAGTTTCACCGGTTATCATAGTAAGTCCATCTGTAAAATCTACATGAAGTTCTTCAATGAGTGCGTAATTATGAATGGTTAATGAAGTAAGCAAATTTTTATTTTTTTAGCGATTAAAAATACAATATTTCTATTTTATTTTTTGCCACTTAGATGAATTTATTGCAGAAATTGAATTGAGTACTCTTTTCAATTCATTGGTTTCTATTTTTGGACCATCAGAAAATATATTGGCAATTTCTTCTGATTTTGCATCCATAAAAACGCGGATTAATACAGAATTCGGTCTTTGGTTAAATAATTCATCTAAAGAAATTATTGCATTAGATATCACTTCTTTTGAGTTAAAATTATCAGCAAACATCATATCTAAACCATTAATATGATACTTATATGAAGCATTTCTTACAACATCAAAAGTTGGTGAAAGTAATTCATTAACTAAATTATATCTATTGCGTAATCCATCATTAGAATTCCATCCAATATAACTGCTTTGTTGTGCTAAACTAACAATATTTTGAGCTTGATAATAATGTTCTTCACCTCCTTTTTCTGCAAATGTGTCTGCATCAAATCCCAAAATAATGTAGCTATAATAAGAAATGACAGCAACTAAGTTTGATTGAAAATTATTTGGATTGTAAAACAAAGGCTCAAATTCTGTGTACCTAAAAGAGAATTGATCGTCTTTATAATTAAAAATTGGAGTGGTATAAGTTGAATTAAATACAGGTCTTGAGGCTTGTAATTGAATAGAAGCTTTGAATTCGTTAGGATTTGGTTGCTCTAAAATATTCAATGTAAAAACACATACAATCTGTCCTTTTGACTCATAAGTTTGATTTGTCCATTTTTTTTGGTTGACAAATTCATTCAGGGAGTTTTCTAAAGTACTAAATATTTGTTTGTTAGAACCCGGAATTTTTTCAGAATTGACGATTACTTTAGCTTGAAATTCTTGCGCTAAAGAACTGAAAGTCAGTAATAATAAAATAATAAAAGGAAGAATTTTATTCATTTAATTTAGAAATTACGATGTCAAAAATATCAGAAGCAACAGCTTCTTTAGATTTTAGACTAAATTCCGAAATTTTTTTGAATTTATCAATGATTGTAACTTTATTTGTTTCCTGTTTAAAACCAGCACCTTTATCTTTCAAAGAATTGAGTACAATTAAATCTAGATTTTTAGCATCTATTTTCTTAATTGCATTTTCAATTTCGTTTTGAGTTTCAAGTGCAAATCCGATTAAAAATTGATTCTTTTTGATTTTTCCTAAAGAAGCTAAAATATCTTTTGTGGGCACTAAATCAATAGATAATTGCTGTTCTGATTTTTTAATTTTTTCAGTTGATATTTTGGCAGGTTTATAATCTGCAACTGCTGCAGACAATATTGCTATATCTACGGAGTTATAATATTGATGACAAGCATTATACATTTCTTCAGCCGATATAACATCAACTCTCTGAATAAATGAATTATTTACTTGTTCATTAGAAGGACCTGAAACTAATATAACCTGTGCACCTAGTTTTGCAGCTTTTTTGGCTAATTCAAATCCCATTTTGCCAGATGAGTGATTTCCAATAAATCGAACCGGATCTATTGCTTCATAAGTTGGACCTGCAGTAATTAAAAGCTTTTTATTTTTAAGAGGAAGTTTTGAAAGCAAATCACTTTCTATAAATTGAACAATATCTTCAGGTTCAGCCATGCGTCCTTCACCTACCAATCCACTTGCTAATTCTCCGCTTGTAGCAGGAATAAAAACATTTCCAAAACTTTGGAGAATTTCTATATTTTCTTTAGTTGATGGATGTTGATACATATCTAAATCCATTGTTGGAGCAAAATAAACAGGACATTTTGCTGATAAATAGGTAGCTAATAATAGATTATCACAAGTGCCTTTACTCATTTTTGCCAGCGTATTGGCTGTTGCCGGTGCAATCAACATAAAATCTGCCCAAAGCCCTAACTCAACATGACTTTGCCATAGTTCTTCATGCTCTTCTTGTGCTACAAAAGTATAATAAACCGGATTGTTAGATAATGCAGAAAGTGTTAAGGGAGTAACAAACTCTTTGGAAGCCGGAGTCATTACGACCTTTACTTCGGCGCCGGCTTTCACAAAAAGTCGTATTAAGAAAGCTGTTTTATAAGCAGCGATTCCGGCAGAAATACCGAGTAATACTTTTTTACCGCTTAAAACAGACATTTAAATTATTTAGATTGTTCTTCTTGTTTGCGATAATAAATCTTATTATCCATCCATTCTTGAATTGCAATTGCAGTAGCTTTAGGAAGTTTTTCGTAAAACTTTGAAACTTCAATTTGTTCTTTGTTTTCAAAAACTTCTTCCAAACTGTCATTAAACGTTGCAAATTCCTCCAACTTATCTATCAATTCCTTTTTAACATCACCACTTATTTGTTCTGATCTTTTTGCTATGATTGAAATAGCTTCATATAAGTTCCCAACAGGAGCTTCAATGGCTCTTTTATCGTAAGTTATCGTACTAATTGGTGCTTTTGAGTTTTTATAATCCATTTTCTACAAGTGTTTCAATTTTAGGTAATAATTCAATTTCTTTATTAATCACATCTAATAACTTATCAGCTTCTTCTAAAAATTTAGAATTAGGATAATTTCTTTTCAGTTTTTGATAGGCCTTTACGGCATTATTTAATCGTTCTTCTTTTTTAGTAATAACACTTTTTAATGCTAATTCATTCGATGCTTTAAATCTTAAAAACATGGCTTCTTCACGATATACTGTACCTAAGTAATCTGACATTAAATTATCAAAAGCGGTAATTGCTGCTTTATAATCTTCAATTAAATAGTATTGTTTAGCAATTTCAAAAGATTTCTTTTCTAACTTAACTGTTAACTCTTTAATTAATTTATTTGCCTCATTTAAGTATTCACTACTTGGATAGGTAACGATAAAATTTTGCAAAGCTTCAATTGCTTGATAAGTCTCTTTTTGATCTTTACTATAAATTGGCGATAATTTATAATAGCTTAAAGCTGAGTAAAATGCGGCCTCTTCTTTTTTGGTACTTTTAGGATAGTTTTTGGCAAACTTATCAAAATAATAAGAAGATAAATTATAATCTTTTATTTGATAATGAGCATCTGCTACCATAAATTGTATCCTTTCCATTTGAGGTTTATCTCTATAACTAGGTGTTATTTTTTCAAATAAAGGAATTGATTTGCTAAATTTTTTAGCTTCGTATAACTCAGTTGCCATTTTATAACGATCTTCAACAGAACCTTTATTCAAAACTTTTTGATATTGGCTACATGATACCGTAGATATAGCCACCAATAAAAGCAATAATTTTTTCATATTTTTAATCATGCTGCAAAAGTAATTATTTATTATGGATTTATAAAACGATTTTTTTGTTCTAATATCCATAACAATTTAAAATCTTGTATGTTATATGTTAATTATTTAGCTGTTTTTGGAGCTATAAAACGAACTATATCATTATCAAATAAATATAATCCACCTTTATCTTCACCTATTAAGTTTAATTTATCTAAAATTGTTCTAGCTGTAGATTCTTCTTCAATTTGCTCAGCAACATACCATTGTAAGAAATTATGAGTTGCATAATCTTTTGAATCTAACGTAATTTTAACCAATTCATTGATGCTTTCTGAAACAAAAATCTCATGTTTTAATTGAGTTTCAAATATTTCTTTAATGGAATCATACTCTGTTTTAGGTCCTTTTAAATCAGAAATAAAGGCATGTCCGCCACGTTCATTAATATATTTTACTAATTTTAAAGAATGAGTACGCTCTTCATCTGACTGCGCATACATAAAAGTTGCAACACCTTCAAACCCTTTAACTTCAGCCCAAGAAGCCATTGCTAAATATATTTGCGAGGATTCTGCTTCTAATCTAACTTGATTGTTTAATGCTTTTTCAATTTCTTTTGATAACATATCTATGAATTTAATTGATTAATAAAATTTTTAATTTTTTCATTGAGTTCATTCGTTGCTGGTACTAAAGGCAAACGAACGGTATTATTGCATATTCCTAATATTGCTAACATTGCTTTAATTCCTGCCGGATTTCCTTCTTCAAAAATTAAGTCGATACTTTCCATGATTTGATACTGTATATCAAATGCTTCATCTACATTTCTTTTAAGTCCGAGATTCATCATTTTAGAAAATTCTCTTGGCAAGCCCTGCGCAATTACACTTATTACTCCGGCACCACCAGCAAGAACCATAGGTAAAGTTATCATATCATCACCCGAAATAACTAAAAAATCTTTCGGTTTATGTTGTATAATTTTCAAAGCTTGAACCATATCTCCGGCTGCCTCTTTAATACCGATAATATTTTTATATTCATTTGCTAATCTTAAAACGATGGAAGGATCCATATTTTTAGCGGTTCTTCCCGGCACATTATAAAGAATTATGTCTTTATTTGTTGCTGTTGCAATTGCTTTAAAATGCTGATATATACCTTCTTGAGTTGGTTTGTTATAATAGGGTGATACTGAAAGAATAGCGTCAAAATTAGACAAATCAGTATTTTTAATTTCTGCGACAACATCTAATGTATTATTGCCGCCAATGCCAATAACTAAAGGCAATCTCTTATTATTAGCTTTGATAATTGTTTCTTTAACCAATTCTTTTTCACTTTTAGAAAGTGTTGCAGATTCTGCTGTAGTTCCTAAAACAACTAAATAATCTACTCCATTATCTACTTGAAAATTCACTAATTTTTCAAGAGCATCAACATCAATTGATAAGTCTTTTTTGAAAGGTGTAATTAATGCCACACCGGTTCCAAAGAATTTTTTCATTATAATTTATTTAAAATTTTTAAATATTTTTTTAATTCATTGATAAAAGTTTTTAAATCGTCTTCTTTATGAACAATCATAAAATTGTACAATCTATCATCAGTTTTTGAATATCCAACTTTAAATTTACCTTTTGAAATTAAAGTTAAGTACTTAATATACATATTATTATAAGCATCAAAATTGACAAACAAATCAAAAGGTGTTTCTATAAATTTTTGCAAATTTGGATTGTTAATTTCTCCAACCCATCCAAAATCTTTAACGGTGAAATGAATATCAGAAGGTTTGTCTTTCTTCTTAAATTTTCGCATTATATATATTTGAATTGCAGTAGTATCTATCCCTAAAATAGATTGCAACAAATACTCTACATCATTTTTCAAATAAGTTTCTTCATCAATTAAAACACCTATTTTTTCAATGGGTTCATTGTTAATTTGAACTGCATTTGGATTAGCATTTTTAATTGCTTTTTCAAATACATTTTGAATCCGTTTCTTTTTGAGTCCTGTAAAAATCATTTATATTTACGGTTGATTTACAAATTTAATTAAATTCATCAGTTCTATAGCTATGAAAAAATACATTCTTATATTTTTAACTTTATTTTTAGTTTTCTCGTGTAAAACACCCAAACTTTATGTATCAAAAGTGGAAGCAAGTTTAACCGAAATTAAAAATCAAACACCTTTAAATGAGTTTGAAGAAGTTATTGCGCCGTATAGAAATAAAATGGAAAAAGAAGTAAATACGGTTCTTACCTATACACCAACAACCATAAGCAGAAGAGATGGCAAATTAGAAAGTTCTTTAAGTAATTTAATGGCAGATATGTGTTATGAACAAGCTAATCCTGTTTTTTTAAATAGAACCGGAAAAGATATTGATTTTGCAATGTTTAACTATGACGGTTTAAGATCTGACATTCAAAAAGGAAATATTACCGTTGGAAATGCTTTTGAATTAATGCCTTTTGAAAACACTTTACTTGTTTTAGCATTATCTGGAGAAAAAATGGAGGAACTTATTCAATATCTAATTGCTGAAAAAAGAGCTCATCCTGTTTCAAAACAATTTAGACTTTTAATTAAAGAAAACAGTTATAATTTAACTATAAATAACATTCCTTTTGATGCTAAAAAAACCTATTATGTATTAACTTCTGATTATTTACAGGGTGGTGGTGATAATATGAATTTTTTCAAAAATCCGATTAAAATAATTGATATTGATTATAAATTAAGAGCTTCTATCATCGATTATTTTTCTAAAAAAGAATCAATAACAACACAATTAGATGGTCGTATAACAGCAGAATAATATGAAGAGAAGAGATTTTATTACCAAAACAACAGCCGCAACTGCACTTTTAACTTTAAACAATTTAGAAATTCTTGCTGCTCCCAAAATTAAAACTAAACATATTACAATTATACATTCTAATGATGTTCATAGCAATATAGACCCTTTTAACTCAGATCATCCTCGATATCCAAATTTAGGTGGTACTGCTAGACGCGCAGCTTATGTTAATTCTGTAAGAAATGAAAATCCGAATATGCTTTTGTTAGACGCCGGAGATATGTTTCAAGGCACTCCGTACTTTAATTATTTTGGAGGTGAGTTAGAGTTTAAGTTGATGAGTATGATGAAGTATGACGCTGCAACTATTGGAAATCATGAGTTTGATAATGGAATTGACGGAATTTTAGCTCAACTTCCCAACGCAAAATTTGATTTAGTTTCTGCAAATTATGATTTTTCAAACACCGTTCTTGATACTTTTGTTAAACCCTATAAAATTTTTAATGTTGATAATGTAAAAATTGGAGTTTTTGGTTTGGGAGTTAAATTAGAAGGGTTGGTTGATAAAAAAATGTACAAAGAAACAGTGTATTTAGACCCAATTGAGATTGCTCAGGATATGACACGTATTCTTAAAGAAAATGAAAAATGTGATTTAATTATTTGTCTTTCACATTTAGGATATTATTATAAAGCAACCCCAGAAGTTGTATCCGATTTAAATTTAGCATCAAAAACAAAAGATATCGATTTAATTATTGGAGGACACAGTCACACATTTTTACAAAAACCAACTATAACCAAAAATATAGAAGGTAAAAATGTATTGGTGAATCAGGTTGGACGTGATGGCGTAAATATGGGTAGAATTGATTTTTATTTTGATACATTAAAAAATAAGACACACAAAGCCGAAAGAATAATTATTATATAAAGAGATTTTTAAATTGTTAGCAATTAAGAGTAATTTAGAATTTATGCGCAACTTAAAATTACCAACTATTTTTAACCACTTTCCTTTATTTATACGTTTTTGAATTTTTCTTAATATACCTAATTAATTCATTAAATAATGGATTAAATGTATTTCCGTCATAAACACCAATAGAAGTACTATATTGTATCTCTCCAATGAATATTTCATCAAAATTTTCTGGATTAATTAATTTTAATTGCAATCTATTACTTAC
>JAMPYA010000084.1 GCA_023700885.1 Flavobacteriaceae bacterium | reverse complement strand
TGCAGCTATGCAAAAAGACAATTATTATGCCACCCAATTTCATCCAGAAAAATCAGCCGATATCGGTGAGCAAATCCTATTAAACTTTTTAGAATTATGAGACTAATACCCGCAATAGATATCATAGATGGCAAATGTGTCAGACTATCGAAAGGAGATTACAACACCAAAAAAGTGTATAATGAAAACCCTTTAGAAGTAGCCAAAGAATTTGAGGCAAACGGAATACAATATTTACACTTGGTGGATTTAGATGGGGCAAAATCAAAACACATCGTAAATTATAAAGTATTGGATTTAATTACGTCTAAAACAAGCTTAAAAATTGATTTTGGCGGAGGATTAAGATCGGATGAAGATCTAGAAATCGCTTTTGATTGCGGCGCCTATCAAATTACCGGTGGTAGTATTGCCGTAAATAACCCTGATCTATTTTTAAAATGGTTAACTAAATATGGTTCCAACAAAATAATATTAGGAGCAGATTGCTATAATAGAAAAATTGCGACTCATGCTTGGTTAGAAAACGCTGAACTAGATGTAATTGATTTTATAAAGAATTATGAAACAAAAGGCATTCGGCAAGTTATCTGTACCGATATAGCTAAAGACGGTATGTTACAAGGAACTTCAAACGAGTTATATGTCGATATTTTATCTCAATCAAAAGTAAATTTAATAGCAAGCGGAGGCGTTTCTTCAATTAAAGATATCGAACTACTAAAAGAGATTGGTTGTGAAGGAGTCATCATTGGAAAAGCTCTTTATGAAGGAAACATTACTTTAAAAGAACTACAAAAGCTATGTTAAAAAAGAGAATAATACCATGCTTAGATATTAAGGACGGGCGAACTGTAAAGGGAATCAATTTTATTGAATTGCGTGATGCCGGAGATCCTATAGAATTAGCTAAAAAATATGTTGAGCAAGGAGCGGATGAATTGGTATTTCTAGATATAACGGCTACCGTTGAGAATAGAAAAACACTTATTACATTAGTTAAACAAATAGCTTTGGAAATAAACATACCTTTTACGGTAGGAGGAGGAATAAGCTCTATTGAAGATGTATCTAATCTCATTAAAGCGGGTGCAGATAAAGTGAGCCTTAATTCATCGGCAGTTAAAACGCCGACCTTAATCACCGAAATTGCAAATCAGTTTGGGAGTCAGTGCGTGGTTATTGCCATCGATACTAAATTTGAAAATAATGAATGGAAAGTTTTTGTAAATGGAGGTAGAACATCAACTTCATTAAAAGCAGTTGAATGGGCAAAAAAAGTTGAGCAACTGGGTGCCGGTGAAATTCTACTTACCTCTATGAATAATGATGGTACTAAAACTGGTTTTGCCATCGATATTACAAATAAAGTGAGTAAAGCAGTTAATATTCCCATCATTGCCTCTGGTGGTGCCGGTACAAAAGATCACTTTAAAGAAGTATTTGAAAAAACATTGGCCACAGGTGGTTTGGCAGCAAGTATTTTTCATTTTGGAGTGCTATCAATACCCGATTTAAAAGATTATTTAAGAACAGAAAAAATTTCAGTAAGATGCAAATAAATTTTACCAAAGGAAACGAATTAGTTCCGGTTATTATTCAGCATGAATTAACTTTACAAGTATTGATGCTGGGCTATATGAACAAAGAAGCTTATGAAAAAACGATAAAAGAAGGTAAAGTAACTTTCTTTAGTAGAAGTAAAAACAGACTTTGGACTAAAGGAGAAGAATCTGGCAACTTTCTAATAGTTAACGACTTGAAAATTGATTGTGACAATGACACTGTTTTAATTAAAGCTATTCCTAAAGGCCCGACGTGCCACACAGGTTCAACTTCATGTTTTAAAGAAGAAACTTCTAAAGGTTTTTTGTATGAGCTGGAACAAACTATTGCTAACAGAATAGATGATGATGAACAAGGTTCTTATACCAATAAGCTCTTTAAAAGCGGTATCAACAAAATTGCTCAAAAAGTTGGAGAAGAAGCAGTTGAATTGATTATTGAAGCTAAAGATAATGATGAAAGTTTATTTAAAAATGAAGCCGCAGATTTGCTCTATCACTTCTTAATTTTGTTAAAAGCTAAAAACTTTAAATTAAAGGAAATTGAAAATGTTTTGAAATCAAGAAAAACCACGCATTAAGCGTGGTTCTTTATTGAAAAGGTAAAGTTTTTTTACATCATTCCGGGCATTCCGCCGCCCATATTTGACATTCCTGCCGGAGATTCTTCTTTAATATCGATTAAAGCACATGCAGTTGTTAAAATCATTCCAGCAACCGAAGCTGCATTTTCTAAAGCGATTCTAGTTACTTTAGTTGGGTCAATAATTCCGGCTTTTAACATATTAACATATTCATCAGTTTTGGCATTGTAGCCAAAATCACCTTTACCCTCAATAACTTTAGCTACAACTACAGAGCCTTCACCACCGGCATTTTCTACAATTTGACGTAGCGGTTCTTCAATAGCTCTTTCAATGATATTAAATCCAGTTTTTTCATCAGCATTGTTAGATTTTAATGATTTTAAAGCACTTTTAGCTCTAACAAAAGCAACACCACCGCCAGGAATAATTCCTTCTTCGACTGCAGCTCTAGTAGCATGTAGTGCATCATCAACTCTGTCTTTTTTCTCTTTCATTTCAACCTCACTTGGTGCTCCAACGTATAAAACGGCAACTCCTCCAGCTAATTTTGCTAAACGTTCTTGCAATTTTTCTTTGTCATAATCAGAAGTTGTAGTTTCAATTTGAGATTTAATTTGATTAACTCTTAATTTAATATCTTCATGTTTTCCAGCTCCGTTAACAATTGTTGTATTGTCTTTGTCGATGGTAATTCGTTCTGCAGTACCTAACATATTAAGCGTTGCTGTTTCTAGAGAAAATCCTCTTTCTTCAGAAATAACTTCTCCACCAGTCAATACAGCAATATCTTCTAACATTGCTTTTCTGCGGTCACCAAATCCTGGAGCTTTTACTGCTGATATTTTTAATGCACCACGTAATTTATTCATTACTAGTGTTGCTAAAGCTTCACCATCAACATCTTCTGCAATGATTAGTAAAGGTTTTCCGCTTTGAGCCACTGGCTCTAATATTGGAAGTAATTCTTTTAGTGAGCTGATTTTTTTCTCGTATAGTAAGATATAAGGATTGTCTAAATCAACAATCATTTTATCTGCATTTGTTACAAAATAGGGAGATAAATAACCTCGGTCAAATTGCATTCCTTCTACAATATCTACATAAGTGTCTGTTCCTTTTGCTTCTTCAACAGTAATAACACCTTCTTTTCCTACTTTTTCAAAAGCTTGAGCAATTAAGTCGCCAATTGAATCATCATTATTGGCAGAAATAGAAGCTACTTGTTTTATTTTTTCAGAGTTGTTTCCAACTTCTTGTGATTGTTTTTGTAAGTCTTTTACAACTTCTGCAACTGCGATGTCAATACCGCGTTTTAAGTCCATCGGATTGGCTCCTGCAGCGACGTTTTTCAATCCTTCTTTAACAATAGCTTGTGCTAAAACAGTAGCTGTTGTTGTTCCATCTCCAGCTAAATCGTTGGTTTTTGAAGCAACTTCTTTAACCATTTGAGCGCCCATATTTTCAAGTGGATCTTTTAACTCAATTTCTTTTGCAACTGTAACACCATCTTTAGTGATTGTTGGACCTCCAAATGGTTTTGAAATAATTACATTTCTTCCTTTTGGTCCTAAAGTTACTTTAACTGCATTTGCTAAAGCGTCTACGCCACGCTTAATTCCGTCGCGAGCTTCAATATCAAATTTTATATCTTTTGCCATAATTTTTTAGTTTAAATGTTTAATGTTTAACCCTTCGGCTACGCTCAGGGTTCTATTTGTTTTAAGTTTACTATGCTAAAAGCCAAAAGCTAAAAGCCAAAAGCTAAAAGCCAACAGCTATATAATAGCGTAAATATCACTTTCTTTCATTATTAAAAAATCTTCACCACCAAATTTTAATTCGGTTCCCGCATATTTTCCATACAATACAGAATCACCTACTTTTACGGTCATTGGTGCATCTTTAGTTCCATTTCCTACAGCTACTACGGTTCCTTGTTGAGGTTTTTCTTTGGCAGAATCTGGAATAATAATACCCGAAGCTGTTGTGGTTTCTGCAACACTCGGTTTAATAAGCACTCGGTCTGCTAAAGGTTTGATGTTTATTTTGCTCATAGTTGTATAATTTTTTATGTTTTATAAGTACTTTCTAATATTATGCCAATTGAATTTAAGTGTCAATTTAACAAAAAAATTGCCAATATGACACTCATATTGGCAGGTAATATCTTTAAAAATGGAAGTAAGTTTTACTTAGTAGGAGATTCTACAGGAGTTGGAACTTCTCTATTTTCAATAGTGTTTTGTATTCTAGAACTATCATCAATAGTTTCCGTTCTTGGAATTGCAAAGTTTGATAACAAAATTAATGCAATTAATACAATTGAGAGTGTCCAAGTACTTTTATCAAGAAAATCTGAAGTGCTTTGAACCCCTCCTAATGATTGCGCTCCACCACCAAATGAAGAAGATAATCCACCTCCTTTAGGATTTTGAACCATAATAATTAACATCAATAAAGCGGCTACGATGATGATTAAAATTAAAAATATTGAATAGGTCATGATATATTGTTGTTTTGAATTTTTATTATCGCTTTAATTTGGTCTGCAAAGTAACCACTTTTTTCCGGATATTTCAAACTTAAAATTTTATAAGCTTTTATGGCATTATTGTACTTTTTTTGCTCTAGATATACTCTTGCTAAAGTCTCTGTCATTATGCTTTCGTTAGCAGAATCTGAACTTTCAGAAATATCAATAATTGGATGGTTTTTGTCTGGAGTTTTTATCTTCGGATTGGTACTGATAAAATTATCAATTATTGAAGTTTGTATGTCTTTTTTAGAGGTTGTAGACTCAATTTCTTTACTTCTATCAATTGGTTTAATAGTAGATAATTGTAACCATTCATTAAAAGAATAAGTGTCATTTTCTTCAAAAGAAAGTGGTTTTCCAATTTCTAATTGTTCCTCTTCTGTTTTAATCGTTATTGATTTGTTGAATTTTTCTTCATCATCAATATTTGAAACCAAATAATCTTCAATTAAATTATTGGATGTTTTATTGAGGTCATTTGTAAAATTATTTACTGATGGAATTTCTTTTGGTACAAAAACTATAAAATCAAGAGCGGTAATGTAATCAAAAAGTACACTTCTGTCTGTAGTATAAGCTGCGGTAGTTTTTAAAGCCTGATTATAACGAGTATCAAAATTAGTTTTAAATCCTTTTAATTGTAGTGCATGAGCGCATTGAAAATAAGGATATTTATTTAGCAAAATTGATAATTCTTCTGCCTCTGTAATTGATATTGGAGCATTGCTGTTTAAAAGATGTTTAAAATTAGAGGCTTCCATTTTTACCATTTTGCAACTGAATCATTAAAAATATCTCTTGTAATTCTTTCAAAAATAGTTGTTGTAGCTGTTTCTAATACACTTCCGTTAAGTTGTTGAGTGCCAGGATAATCATAATAAAAGCTGAAAGTTTTTTCAAAATTATCTTTTTCAACTAATCTGTTAGTAAAACGCACTTTAATTGAAATTGTTAATCGGTTTTGTGCTGCGCGTTGTTCTGCAGTTGCAGTCATCGGATTAATTCTGAAATCTACAATTTCACCTTCGAAGTTTAAATCGGCATTAGATTTTACCAAACTTAAATTAGTTTGTCTCAAAAATAAATCTTGTAATGACTGGGTAAATCTTTGTCCTAAGCCTGGTTCAACAATTGGAGCATTATTTTGGAAATAATCTATTCGAATTGTTTTTGCCTCACCAACATTTCCTCCGGTAAATGAATATAATCCACAACTTTGTGTTGAGAAAAGCAGTAGGAATAATATTAGATAAGTGTTTAAAAACTTCATTTTTTCTTTTGATTTTTCAAATGTAATTAAATTGAAAATAGTTTTCAATAAAATTATAAATTGAATTGTTTTATTTTTCTGTAAAGTGTTCTTTCAGAAATCCCTAATTCTTTGGCAGCTAATTTTCTTTTACCTTGATGGCGTTCTAATGATTTTTTAATCATCTCAAATTCAATATCTTGCAAGGAAGATGTTTCTGTTTCATCTAAACTCTCTTCGTAATTTAGCACGTCATCATTATTATCATATGAATTATCTTCAAATTGAACGACTTCAATATTGTGCTGTTCTGTTGGATTTTTATCTTTTAAAATTTTCTGAATTATATGTTTGTTATCTTCATGAATTTTACCAGAATTTCCATGTTGTAAAATATCGAAAGTGAGTTTTTTTAAATCGTTGATATCATTTCTCATGTCAAATAAGATTTTATACATAATCTCTCTTTCGTTAGAAAAATCACTTTCAGCTTTCATTCCTCCAACAATCATTGGTAAATTTCCTGATGTTTTAGGTAAATAATGCTTCAATTTATCAGCTGAGATGGTTCTATTTTCTTCAACCACAGAAATTTGTTCTGCAATATTTCTTAATTGTCTGATGTTTCCGGGAAAAGAATAATTTTCTAGAATATGAACTGAGTCGTCATTTAATCTAATGGATGGCATTTTATATTTTTGAGCAAAATCTGCAGCAAATTTTCTAAAAAGCAAATGAATATCTTCTTTGCGCTCGCGCAAGGGTGGTAAATGAATTTCAATTGTAGCCAATCGGTAATATAAATCTTCTCTAAATTTCCCTTTTTTGATGGCTTCTATCATATTTAAATTAGTGGCAGCAACAATTCTGACATTTGTTTTTTCTACAACTGAAGATCCAACTTTAATAAATTCACCATTTTCTAAAATTCGCAATAATCTTACTTGAGTTGTCAATGGTAATTCTCCTACTTCATCCAAAAATATGGTTCCGCCATCTGCTACTTCAAAATATCCGCTTCTTGAAGCGGTTGCTCCTGTAAATGATCCTTTTTCATGACCAAATAATTCGCTGTCAATAGTGCCTTCAGGAATCGCACCACAGTTTACAGCGATATATTTATTGTGTTTACGATGTGAAAGCTGATGAATAATTTTGGGAATATTTTCTTTACCCACACCACTTTCTCCTGTTACTAATACAGAAATATCAGTTGTAGAAACCCGCACAGCTTTTTCAATAGCGCGATTTAAATGTAAATCGTTGCCAATAATTCCGAATCGTTGTTTAATGGTTTGTAGTGAATCCATTTTTTAGTATTTAGTATTGAGATATTAGTATTTGGTATTGAGATGTTAGTATTGAGAAAATATTTAAAAATTTGGCTTCGCTCACTTCAAGTGTTTAAAGTTTAAAGTTTTGCCAACTGAAAACTACCTACAGCTTACCGCTTAAAGCTTTTTGCCTATAAGAGTTGCTGAAGTACAATTTTCAATTAAAACATTTACAAAATCGCCAATTTTTTCATCACCTTTATCAAATACTGCCACTGAATTTTGCGAGGTTCTTCCCATCCATTGTTGATCTGATTTTTTTGAATTTCCTTCAATTAATACTTCAACCGTTTTGCCAATATATTGCTCCATTCTATAAAGCGTATGTTTTTGATGTAAGTTGATTATTTCTGACAAACGACGTTTTTTAACAGCAGGAGGCACATTGTCTTCCATTCTTTTTTCTGCCGGAGTTCCGGGTCTTTCAGAATATTCGAACATAAATCCGAAATCGTATTTTACATATTCCATCAAACTCAAAGTATCTTGGTGATCTTGTTCTTCTTCACCACAAAAACCGGTAATCATATCAAAAGAAATAGAACAGTCAGGAATAATACTTCTTACATTATCAATTAATTGAATATATTCTTCACGAGTGTGTTTGCGGTTCATCAGTTCTAAAACACGTGTACTTCCACTTTGAACAGGAAGATGGATGCTTTTACAAATATTTTTATGCTTTGCCATTACATGAATTACATTTAAATTCATGTCTTGTGGATTTGAAGTTGAAAAACGCAATCGAATTTCTGGAAACTCATTGGCAACCATATCTAATAATTGAGCAAAATCTACTGCTGTAGCTTGAGCAAGGGTAGATGCCTTCTCAAAATCTTTTTTCAAACCGCCACCATACCATAAATAGCTATCTACATTTTGACCTAAAAGGGTAACTTCTTTGTAATTATTTTTTTGAAGTGTTTTAATCTCGTCGATAATACTTTGTGGATCTCTACTTCGCTCGCGTCCTCTGGTAAAAGGAACCACACAAAAAGTACACATATTATCACAACCTCTCATAATTGATACAAAAGCACTTACTCCGTTAGAATTTAACCTAACCGGAGCAACATCTGCATAGGTTTCTTCTTTAGATAACAATACGTTAATTGCGGTTCTTCCATCTTCAATTTCTTCTAATAAATTGGGTAAATCGCGATAAGCATCGGGTCCTACCACTAAATCAACAATTTTTTCTTCTTCTAAAAATTGTTTTTTTAATCGTTCTGCCATACAACCCAATACACCAACTTTCATGGTTGGGTTTATTTTTTTGATAGAATTGAATTTTTC
This sequence comes from Flavobacteriaceae bacterium, assembly GCA_023700885.1. Taxonomy (GTDB): domain Bacteria; phylum Bacteroidota; class Bacteroidia; order Flavobacteriales; family Flavobacteriaceae; genus JAGXRT01. The sequence continues at coordinate 34 of JAMPYA010000084.1, read as the reverse complement.
TAATCGTTTTCTTACGGTCAATTCTGCTTTTTCG
>JAMPYA010000083.1 GCA_023700885.1 Flavobacteriaceae bacterium | reverse complement strand
GCTGTGAAAATATCAAAACTGTCATATACAGGCCACACATATTTTCCGCCATAATCCTCTTTATTTGGAACTGGCGGACATTGATTACCTCCTAAATGTGTTGAAGAATAAACGATGGTTTTATTTCCTGGTAAAAAATAGCTGCAAGTGGTTCTGCCTAAACCTGTACTGATTAACTGAGGTTTTCCTCCTTTACTCAAATCTTGGCTTATTGGCATCGTATAAATTTGATCACATTGATCTCCCCACGCTTTATTAGTTGCCTGAAACACTATTGATTGATTATCAAAACTCCAATATGCTTCGGCATTATCGCCTCCAAAAGTGAGTTGTTTAATATTTTTTAGATGTTTTTCTTGTGGATAATGAAGTGTATTTACAATTTTGGTGGCACCTGATTTTCCGTCATAACCAGAAGTTGATTGAGTGTTTTTTTGACCTTTACAGCTCAAAAACATCACTGAAATTAAAAGAATAATTGCAAAAATATTTTTCATATGTGAATATTTATTTGTTTTTCATTTGTCATATGGAATACGCCAGTTTGAAAAATATTTTCATTCGTATTTGTGTTTTGATCAAACATGGCTATTTCATAATTATTTGTTTAGTTGATGAATGGATCAAAAATACGATTTTCTTTCAAATAGATAGAAAAGCTGATTTAAATTAAGAAATCCCTAACTTTGCATCGAAAATTAATGAAATGGCAAAGATTGGCAGTATAGAATTAGGAAAATTCCCGCTTTTATTAGCTCCTATGGAAGATGTAAGTGATCCTCCGTTTAGAGCAATCTGTAAGGAATTGGGAGCCGATGTGGTTTATACTGAATTTATTTCCTCCGAAGGTCTCATTCGCGATGCAGCCAAAAGCAAAGTAAAACTCGATATTTATGAAAAGGAACGACCTGTTGGAATCCAAATATTTGGTGCCAATTTGGACTCTATGTTGCGAACTGTTGAGATAGTAGAACAGTCAAAACCCGATTTTATTGATATCAATTTTGGTTGTCCGGTTAGCAAAGTAGTTTGTAAAGGCGCCGGAGCGGGAATTTTAAAAGACATTCCGCTCATGATAAAACTCTCCGAAGCCATGGTAAAACATACGTCGTTACCGATTACCGTAAAAACACGTTTAGGTTGGGATGAAAAAACGATTGAAATTGTAAATGTTGCCGAAAGATTACAAGATGCCGGAATTCAGGCGCTTTCAATACATGGCCGAACTCGGAATCAAATGTATAAAGGATTGGCGAATTGGAAACCGATTGCTGAGGTGAAAAATAATCCGAGAATGCACATTCCTATTTTTGGAAATGGTGATGTTGATTCTCCGGAAAGAGCACTATCTATGAGAGATGATTATGGATTAGATGGTGCTATGATAGGACGAGCCGCAATTGGCTATCCGTGGATTTTTAGAGAAATAAAACATTATTTTGAGACAGGAGAACATTTAAATTTACCAACTATTGAGGAAAGAGTTCAGGTAGCAAAAAGACATCTGCAAATGGCTATGGACTGGAAAGGTGAACGTTTAGGATTGTTAGAAACGCGTCGGCATTACACCAATTATTTTAAAGGAATTTCACATTTTAAAGAGCATCGATTAAAATTAGTTACTGCTGATGATTTTGAAACTGTTCAAAAAATATTTGATGAAATTCTGATTCAGTATAGCGAAAAAATTATTGATTAATTACTTTTGCAGAAATTCTACTGCTGGCAATTAGTGAAGCAAGAAATCCTAGAACAGTGATTGTAAATATTACAATTACCAGATTTATAAAAGTAAATTCTACTGGATAAGCCAATGATTTTGTAATCATAAAAAGTTGAAATTTGAGTTGTAAAAGGATTAAAACACTTCCAATAATTAATCCAATAATTAATCCAAATAGTGTTAATAAAAATCCGTGAAACACAAAAATTCTTCTAATTTCTTTAATTGTTAATCCTAGATTTGAGAGTGTTTTTAAATTTTCTTTTTTATCGAGTATCATCATTATAATAGCCCCAATAACATTAAAAAGAGCAATGATTAAAACCAGTGTAAAAATAAAATATAAGACTAAATTTTCAGTATTTAACATTTTGTAAAACAACGCATTGAGTTGTTCTCGAGTTTCAATTTTAAATTTATTTCCAAGTTTTTGTGATAGTTGATTTTTGATTTGAGGAATTAATTCATCAGAATTTACTTTAATTTCAATACCGGATATTTGGGTAGTATTATAAGAAAGTAAGTTTTGGGCAGTATTTATATCTGTAAAAACAAATTTATTGTCAATATCTTCAGTTAAGGCATAAATACCAATATTTTGAGTTTGAACCACGTTAAATCCCTCTCGCGGATTGTCAATATAACCTAATCCAGGTTTTGGCACATAAATTTTTAAAGGTTCTGAAAAATCATAAACACCTAAAGATAATTTGTGTGAAATTCCATTTCCAACCACAGTTGCATTTTCAATGGAAGATTGAAGCCAATTTCCTGCAATTAGTGCAGTATCTATTTTATTTACTGATAGATAATTGCTATCGACACCTTTTAAAAAGCCAACAATTTCTCTGTTGTGATAACTAAAAAAAGCACGTTCTTCAATTACTTTTGTGTAGGAGGCAATTCCATCAGTTTCATCTAAAATGGTTTTAAAATCTTTAGAAAATGTAAAAGATTTTCCTTCAGTAGAAGTAATTTTTAAATCGGGGTCAGAAATGTTTAAAAAAGAAACGCTGAATGTTTTTAGACCCGAAAAACCAGAAAGCACCACAAATAATGATAAAGTTCCGATTACAACTCCTAAAAAAGCGATAAATGTGATGATGTTAATAGTATTGTTACTACTTTTTGAAAACAAATATCGTTTAGCGATGTAAAACGGAAAATTCACTATATTTTTTTACGTTTAGGTAAAATTTCAGGGTTTTTAATTGGATTTTCCCCATCACCTCGCAATGCTTTTTCAATTCCATCAATATAATCTAAAGAATCGTCATTATAAAAATACAAATTGGGTACAGTACGCAATTGATGACGTGTTTTTTGCGCTAGTAAATGCTTGTATTTTTGTGCATTTTCAGCAATATCTTTAAAAATTTGATCTCTATTGGTGGTAGGGAAAATACTTACATATACTTTCGCTATAGATAAATCGCTTGTAATATCTACTTTAGTAACCGATATAATTACCTTTAAATGAAAGTCATTGGCATCTTTTTGAAGGATTTCAGCTAAATCCTGCTGAATGGATCCTGCAATTTTTTTCTGTCTATTTGTTTCCATAATGCAAAGTTACATTATAATTTGTATACAAAGAATGTTTATTTTTGTTGTTAAGCACTTAAAGTTATGCATAAAATAGAACATATTGGTATTGCAGTTAAAAATTTAGAAACAGCCAATGAACTCTACACTAAGTTATTTGGGACGCCTCCTTATAAAATTGAAAAGGTAGAAAGTGAAGGTGTAAATACTTCCTTTTTTAAAAGTGGTCCCAATAAAATAGAATTGTTAGAAGCTTCAAATACTGATAGTCCGATAGCAAAATTTATTGAGAAAAAGGGAGAAGGAATCCATCATATTGCTTTTGCAGTTGATGATATTTTTGCAGAGGTTGTTAGATTGAAAAATGAAGGTTTTATAGTTTTAAATGAAACTCCTAAAAAAGGAGCGGATAATAAATTAATTGTGTTTTTACACCCTAAATCAACTAACGGGGTGTTGATTGAGCTTTGTCAGGAAATTTTAGAATAATATATAAAAATCAAATTGTTTCTATATTTCAAAGTAGAATTATATTGTATCTTGCAAACCATAATTTAAAATAATCAATGACTACTTCATTTGAAAAATATCAAAAAAGAAAACTGAGATCTTCCTACTTTTCTGTAGTAGTAAGTATTGCTTTAATTCTTTTTTTAGTTGGAATTTTAGGTTTATTAGTGCTTAAAACTAAAAAAATAACCGATCATTTTAAAGAACAAATTGTTGTAACTGTTTATTTTAAAGATATTGCTATAGACTCTGAAGTAGAAGCATTTAAAAAAGAAGTTAAAAAAGCAGCTTATACAAAATCTATGACCTTTATTTCTCGTGATGCAGCTGCTGAAGAATTTAGTAAAGATATTGGAGAAGATTTTTTAAAGTTTTTAGGTAAAAATCCGTTAAAAGATGCTATTGATATTGTGCTTAATGCAGATTTTGTTGCTCCTGAAAAAATTGATAAAATAGAAAAACAACTGTTAAAAAATAGAGTGGTAGAAGAAGTCTCTTATGACAAACCACTTATTACATTATTAACTCAAAACATTCAGAAAGTAAGTTTTTGGGTTTTAGTAGTGAGCGGAGTTTTAACTTTTATGGCGGTAGTTTTAATCAATAATTCGATAAGATTATCAATTTACTCCAAAAGATTTATCATTAAAACGATGCAATTAGTCGGCGCAACTAGAAGTTTTATTAGTATTCCTTTTATAATTCAAAGTATAAAATTGGGGATCATTGGTGCCGTAATTTCTAATATAGCCGTATTTATAGTGGTCATTTATATTAACAAATATTTGCCAGAATTACTTCTTTTAAAAGATTACGGTATATTGATAACACTTTTTGCAGGGACCATTATTCTTGGTGTTTTAATTGCTGCAATTAGTACTTTTTTTGCAACTCAACGTTTCTTAAATTTAAGAACCGACGAATTATATTACTAAAATGAAAAACGAACCAAATCAGAAAACAACTCCTGATACCAACTTTTTATTTGGTAAAAAGAATTATATAATCATGATTATTGGAATTCTTTTTATAGCTATTGGATTTATTTTGATGGCAGGTGGTGGAAGTGATGACCCTAAAGTTTTTAATGAAGCGATGTATAATTTTAGACGAATTCGTTTAGCACCAACGCTAATTTTGATTGGTTTTGCTATCGAAATTTACGCCATTTTTGCTAGTCCTAAAAAGTAATTAATGAGTTATTTACAAGCAATTCTTATAGCCATCATAGAAGGGATTACTGAGTTTTTACCCATTTCTTCAACTGGCCACATGATTATTGCTTCTTCATTTATGAAAATAGCTCAAGATGATTTTACAAAATTATTTATCATAGTTATTCAGTTAGGAGCCATTTTTTCAGTAATTATATTATACTGGAAACGGTTTTTTCAATCAGTTGATTTTTATCTAAAATTGTTGGTTGCTTTTATTCCTGCTGTTATATTAGGATTACTTCTAAATAATGTAATCAATGAATTGCTAGAAAGTCCCGTTACAGTTGCTATTTCTTTAGTTATAGGAGGTTTGATTCTTTTAAAAGTTGATCAATGGTTTCCAGACACTGAAGAAACACTTACCAATACAAATGTTTCTTATAGTACAGCATTAAAAATTGGATTTTTCCAAACCATTGCAATGATTCCTGGTGTTTCAAGAAGTGGAGCCACAATTGTTGGTGGGATGAGTCAGAAATTATGCAGACGAGCTGCAGCTGAGTTTTCTTTTTTTCTCGCAATCCCGACAATGCTGGGAGCTACTTGCTTAAAATTATATGAATATTTTAATAACGACCTTGAATTAAATTCTCAGCAGATTAATATTTTAATTATTGGAAATTTAGTGGCATTTATTGTGGCAATGATAGCCATTAAATCTTTTATAGAATACTTAACAAAACACGGATTTAAAATCTTTGGATATTATAGAATTATAGTTGGAATAGCTTTACTGGTGATCCATTTTTTCATTTATCCGTTATCAATAATTTAGATGAATTTATTAGAAAATATTGTTGAAGGTCAAGTTTTATTGATTGACAAACCTTTGCATTGGACATCTTTCCAAGTAGTAAACAGAATGCGATCAGCCATCAAAAGAAAATTTGATTTAAAAAAAATTAAAGTTGGACATGCAGGCACTTTAGATCCTTTAGCAACAGGATTATTAATTATTTGTACTGGAAAATTCACCAAAAAAATAGATGAATATCAGGGTTTATTTAAAGAATATACGGGCACATTTACTTTAGGCGCAACTACACCGAGTTATGATTTAGAAACTGAAATAAATGAACGATTTTCAATCGAGCATTTAACCGAAGAATTAATTAAAGATACAACTCAGCAATTTATGGGAGAAATAGATCAAGTTCCACCCATATTTTCTGCAATTCAAGTAGATGGAAAACGCGCTTATGATAGTGCTAGAAAAGGTAAAGACATCCAATTAGATTCTAGAAAAGTAACTGTACATGAATTTGAAATTACTCAAATTAACTTACCAGAAATTGAATTCAGAATAAAATGCAGCAAAGGAACTTATATTCGTTCTATTGCTAATGATTTTGGAAAAGCAATGATTACAGGCTCACATCTTTCGGCTTTAAGACGCACCAAAATTGGTGAGTTTTCAGTAGAAAATGCCATGAGTTTAGAAGATTTTCTTCAACAAATTAATTAGAAAATTAAACCAAATAATGTTGCAATAACTGCATCACTTCTTGTTGAATTTCAACACCTTTATCAGTATTATACCAATTTTGCAATTGAATTTTAAAATCTGCATCCAATGCACCATGAAGAGTTTTGTAATCTAATACCATTTTACTGGCAAATTTTGGTCTTGGTCCCCATTTGGCAATTAATTCATTAGTTTCAGGGTCAATCATTAACAACATCGGAACAGCTCTGTTTCCATTGGTTAAAAATAAATCCATAAGTTCAGGATTTTCATCACGAATAACTATTTTTAAATCGATGTTTTCACTGCAGTTTGCCAATTTATTTAGAACAGGTACAATTTGAGCAGCATCACCACACCAACCTTCAGAAATTATCAAAAAAGTAATTTTTTTTGAAAGATTTTTTAGTTGATTTTGATGAGACTCTAAAATCTTGATGGTTTTATCCAATCGATTCATTCGGCTGTTATTCAGTTCACTAAACTGAAAATATTCTGGATTTTCAGTTGTTCCGGTAGATTTTCCTTGCTTTAATAAATTAGTAATTAAATTGCGATAAGAAATATAATCAATACCTTTTTGAATACTTTGTTGGATAATATTTTTCATAGTTTTATAAAAATAAAACCATAGCTATTATTAGTAATAACTATGGTTTTCAGTTTTTTGTTAAATTAATTAGATAGATTTTTAATCATATCAGAAGTCATTTTTTCTAAATCAAAAGAATGATTCCAGCCCCAGTCTTTTCTAGCGACTGAATCATCAATTCTCTGTGGCCAACTATCAGCAATTACCTGTCTAAAATCTGGTGAATAAGTTACCTTAAAATCAGGATAATGGTTTTTTATTTCTTGGTAAACTTCTGCTGGGGTAAAATCGATTGCTGATAAATTGTAGGAAGAGCGTACTTTAATTTTAGAACTATCTGCCTGCATAATATCAACTGTTGCTTTTATGGCATCATCCATATACATCATTGGTAATCGAGTGTCTTCAGATAAAAAACATGAATAATCTTCGTGTGAAACGGCTTTGTAAAATATATCGATAGCGTAATCTGTAGTGCCTCCACCTGGTTTTGTTTTCCAGCTGATAATACCGGGATATCGAATGCTTCTTACATCAACTCCAAATTTTTGATAATAATATTCGCACCAACGTTCTCCTGCTAATTTGCTGATTCCGTATACGGTTGAAGGCTCCATAATTGTCATTTGAGGCGTATCTACTTTAGGAGAAGTTGGCCCAAATGCAGCCATAGAACTTGGCCAAAAGACTTTTTTAATCAATCCATCTTTAGCTAAATCTAATATAATTAACAATGAATTCATGTTGAGATTCCAGGCTTTTTCAGGGAATTTTTCTCCAACTGCAGATAACATGGCAGCCATCAGATAAACATCAGTAATCTTGTATTTTTTTATAATTTTTTTGACATCATCTTTTTTAGTCGCGTCTAAAATTTCAAAAGGTCCGGAATACATTAATTCATTACTTCCTGAATTGATATCAGCAGCAACAACATTGTCATTTCCGTAAAGTTCTCTTAATTTTATGGTTAATTCGGTGCCAATTTGACCACACGAACCTATAATCAATATTTTTTCACTCATGGTGATTTTTTTAAATTTAATAGTGTCGCAAATTTATTAAAATATATTGTCAATTTCTCCATAAAATAGTCATTATAACATCCTGTAAAAAAGGAATCAGAAATATTTAAACACTAACTTAATTTTAACATAATATTTAAATCGATTTAGTATTTTTATCAAAAATACATTTTAATGATTAAGCAATTGATTTTTATCGGAGTAGTGCTTTTGTGTAGTTGTAATCAAAAAACAAATACTCTTGATAATATAGAAAAAAAAGATACCACAGCTGTGGTTCAAAAATCGTATACAAAAACTGTTTTCCTGAGTGAAAATGCGCGTAAAGAAATAGTTGATCTTAAATATTTTGAAGAGTTTGAAAAAATTATGGATCGATTTTATAATTATAATCCTGAAGAAATTAAATTAAATACTACCGATTTAAATGAAGTTCTTGGAAGATTAAAAGACAGCATAACTATTGAAAAAATTAATAGACCAGATGTAAAAGCCAGATTTAATATACTTTATAACGAATCGTTAAG
>JAMPYA010000082.1 GCA_023700885.1 Flavobacteriaceae bacterium | reverse complement strand
GTACGCTGAGTCACGACCTCAACCGTTGGTGGGCAAGTGTTAGGGGTAAGGAAGATCCGTATTTAAAGGTAGGCGATGTAAACGATAGAGGCACCAAAGCAACCTCTGAGTATGTATGGGCATTGAGGGACATCAATTTTGAAGTACAAAAGGGCGAAGTATTGGGTATTATTGGTAAAAACGGCGCAGGAAAATCTACGCTCTTAAAAATACTCTCTAAAATTACCGCTCCTACAACGGGCAGTGTAAAATCTCGCGGACGTATTGCTTCTCTGTTAGAAGTAGGAACCGGATTTCATGGCGAAATGACCGGACGTGAAAATATCTTCTTAAACGGAGCTATTTTGGGCATGACCAAAGCAGAAATTACCGCTAAGCTCGATGAGATTATAGCATTCTCGGGTTGTGAGCGCTATATTGACACTCCGGTAAAACGCTATAGTAGTGGGATGACCGTTCGTTTGGCCTTTGCCGTAGCTGCCTTTTTAGAACCCGACATCCTTATTATAGATGAAGTCTTAGCCGTAGGCGATGCCGAGTTCCAGAAAAAAGCCATTGGTAAAATGCAGGAAATCTCTAGAGGTGAGGGTAGAACGGTCTTATTTGTAAGCCATAATATGGCGGCGGTCAAGAGTTTGTGTACAAGGGGGATTTTGTTGGAGAATGGAAAGATAAAAGATATAAATAGTATTAATAGTATAATCTCTAATTATCTATTATTGAATTCAGATTTAAATTCTGAATGGAAAAGAGAAATTAAGACGGATAGTGATTTGTTTTTTGATAGAATTTATGTCACCAATTCCAATTCACAAATTACAAATCAAATTGTTTCTGGGGAAGATTTTTCAATAAATATTTTTTTGAATGCCATTAGTAGTATTAGTAATTCTACTGTTTCAATTAAGTTTATAAATAATGAGGGCATTGCTGTTTTTACCACTTCTTTACATGATTATGGTAATGATTTTGAAGTTATTAAAAAAGGTAAATATAAATTAGTTGCTAACATATCAAAAAATATTCTTGTACCAGGAAGTTATAATTTAATTATTGCTTGTTTCGTTTCAAGAACAAAACTTTTTGACATTTTAGAAGATAAAATTTCAATTAAAATAGAGGATTTAGGCGTTAAAAAAAGAGATTTAGACAGAGAAGGATTTGTTGTGCCATATTATAAATGGGATTTTTTAAAATTAGATTAATTTCAAAATGAAAATTAATATCTTTCATAGTATAATTTATAATTTTTTATTAAAGACTTATAAATTAAGAGATAAGCAAGGTTTTTTTGGAAAATATTGGCTACTAATTTGGAATTATTCCTCTAAAGTTTTTCCTGGGGCTGTATTAACTACCATTCATGGTTATAAAGTTAAAGTTAATAATGGAAATTCATACGCTCTTTATGCAAGATTGTTTCCAAATTATAATAATCCATTATTGCAACTTGTCGATTCAGTTTCTAAATTGTATAATAGAAAACTCTCGATAATTGATATTGGATCAACTATAGGTGATACAAATTTATTTTTGATTAAGAATCTACCTCATAAAATTCAAGAGTTTTACTGTGTTGAAGGTGATTATGAATTTTTTAAATATTTACAAGAAAATAAAAAACACTTTCCATTAAACCATCTATTTAACGTAATGTTAAGTAATTCTGATGGTAGTACAATTAATAGTTTGGTTAAAACTCATTTAGGAACAGCGAGTGCTATTGGAGAAGAAAAAGTTAAAACAATAAGTTTAGATACACTTTTGTTTGATAAATTAAATGGAAGAGTTGACATAATAAAAATTGATGTTGATGGCTTAGATGGAAGAATTTTAAAGGGTGCTGAGAAAATATTGAAGTATTATAAACCTTTTGTTATTTTCGAATGGCATCCAATTATGATAAAAAAAACTCAAAATGATTTTCATGAACATTTTGAGATACTTAGCAAATTAGGATATAATAGATTCTTGTGGTTTAATAAATATGGCGATTTTAGTCATTTTAGTTTAAATGAGGATTACTTAAATCGTGAAGAGTTGATTAAATTGTGCTTAAGAAATTTATATGATTATGATTGGCATTATGATATAATAGCAATACATTGGGAATCAGAGATTGATATCTTGAAACTAGCAGAATTGAAAGATACTAAGGCAAAACAATCAAGATTTTAGGTTAAATTTAATAGTTATATATTTGATATGAAAGTATTATTTGACGCTACATGGATTGGAACTCATTTCAAACAAAATGTAATGCATGGAGGTTTGAGAGTAATTTATGAATTAATTAAACAACTCGAAAATTGCAAGGAAGTAGACTTGTTTTACTCTTCAAACAAATATGATAGTCTAATAATTAATAATTTAATTTTATTTATAGCAGAAAATAATCATACTAACGCTCAAAATAAAATAGCAAACAATCAAACTGAAATATTCAGGATACTTTATTCTTTAAATTCAAAACTGCATGCTATTTTATTAAAAAAATTGAATCTTAATTATCAACTAACATTAAATCCATTTGATAAACATAAATTAAAAATGTTAGATATCTATCATTCTCCAATTGAGGCGATACCTAATGAGATAAAAAAGTATAAAAATATTAAAAGAGTTTTTACCTGTCATGATTTAATGCCCTTTACTAGACCTGATTTGGCTCCTAAAAGTTTTGCGAATCTTTTAAAACCAGCCTATGATTCAATAGATAGAGAAACAAAAGTTATATGTGTTTCAGAATTTACAAAATCTGAATTGTTGAATTATAGGAAAGATTTAGATGAAAATCAAATAGAAGTTATTTATTTAGGTGCAAATAAAAAAATATTTTTCCAAAATTTATCTAAAGCAAACTTTTTATTAATATCTAAAAAATATAATTTTAAGTTTGAAAAATATTTATTGTGTTTAAATAGAAATCAAAAATACAAAAATACTGAACATATTATAGAAGCTTATATTAAGGTCGTAAATGAAAATTTAAGTAATGATTTGGGTTTAGTTTTAATTGGAAGATTTGATAGTAGTGAGTCTAAAATATTTTTTATAAATAAGTATAATAAATATAAACATATTCATTTTATAGAGTATGTACCTGACGTTGAATTATCGGTTTTTTATTCAAACGCTTTAAGTTTTGTTTATATGTCTCTATATGAAGGTTTCGGTTTACCTATAATTGAGGCGATGCAATGTGGAACTCCTATAATTTCATCGAATCAAGCCTCTTTGACTGAAGTTGTTAAGGATTATGGTATTTGTATAAATCCTTTTGATGTAAAGTTATTAAGTGACCAAATATGCTCAATTATGAATGACGCCAAATTGTCAGAAAATTTATCGGTTAAATCACTTGAACGATCTACTTTTTTTTCTTGGGAAAAGAATTTAGAAGAGACTGTTCAGGTTTATAAAAAAGCAATTAATAATTAAGATGCAAAATAAAATAAAACCCATAGCAATCTACCTTCCTCAATACCATCCAATTCCTGAAAATGATAAATGGTGGGGTAAAGGTTTTACAGAGTGGACTAATGTAACTAAAGCAAAACCTAGGTTTGAAGGGCATTATCAACCACATTTACCGGCAGATTTAGGGTTTTATGATTTGAGACTAGAGGAAGCAAGATTGGCACAAGAAGCATTAGCTAAAGAATATGGAATATTTGGGTTTTGTTACTATCATTATTGGTTTAATGGTAAAAGATTACTATATGAGCCGTTGGACAGAAAGTTAAAAAATTCGAAAGAAGATTTACCATTTATGATGTGTTGGGCTAATGAAAATTGGACAAGAACTTGGGATGGATTAGATAACGATATATTACTTAAACAAGAACATACTTTTGAAGATGATGAATTACATATAAAACATTTAATAACTTATTTCAAAGATAATAGATATATAAAAGTTGAAGGAAAACCTATTTTTATTATTTACAAGCCAAATCTTTTTCCAAACATTCAAAAGACAATTATGATATGGCGAAAAGAAGTTAAGGAAGCTGGTTTTCCAGATTTATATATTGGTTTCGCCCACAATGCAGAAAATCAATTTATGCCTAAAAGTAGTGGATTTGATTTTGCTTTTGAGTTCCATCCAAATTCATTTAATCTTCCAAAAAGTATACCTTATCCAAGAACAAATTTAAAGAAAACTATAAATAAAATTAAAAAGAGATTGAATATTAAAGTTGAGAATTTAAATTATTTTGTTGATTATTCTAGTTATGCTGTCAATCAGACAGAAATTGGGTATCAGAAAGATATTTATCCAGGAATTACACCTATGTGGGATAATACGGCAAGAAGAAAAGCAAATAATTTTATATTACATGATTCTACACCAGAAAAATATAAAATGTGGTTACGTTATATCAGAGAAAATTATCCATGGGATAGTGTTCCTCAGAATTTTTTGTTTTTAAATGCTTGGAATGAATGGGCTGAAGGTAATCATTTAGAGCCTTGCATTAAATATGGTACTTCCTATTTGGAAGCAACCAAAAAGGCTTTAGAAGATTAAAAAAATAGATTAGGTTAATTTTTAAATTAATTATGAGTATACCATTAGTTTCCATCTGTATCCCAACCTTTAATGGCGAACAATTTATTGTTGAGGCGATGGAATCGGCAATTACCCAAACTTATTCCAATTTAGAAATAGTGGTTTCTGATGATGCTTCAATTGATGCAACTTTGCAATTAATTGAACAGTTTAAAGAAAAAACAAAAATACCCATTTATATATACCACCATCAGCCAAGCGGCATAGGCGCCAACTGGAACAATTGCATAAAATACGCCAAAGGCACTTATATTAAGTTTTTGTTTCAGGACGATGTTTTGCAGCCAACCTGCATTGAAGAAATGGTAGTATTTGCAGAAACCAACAAAGTTGATTTTGTTTATTGTAAAAGAGATTTTATTTATGAAAAAGAAGACTTATTCATTAGTATATGGATTCGGAATTTTGAAAATTTACATGATAAATGGAAAAAGGTAAATGTTAAAAATGGGGTTGTAAAAGGAAAAGATTGTTTAAAGGATGAGTATTTTATGCTTTCTCCCGAGAATAAATTTGGGGAACCTACTGCCGTATTATTAAATAAAAGGATTTTTGAAAAAATAGGTTATTTTGACATGAATCTAAAACAAGCTTTAGATATTGAATTTTGGTGGAGAGTTTTGTGCTATTTTGATACGGGTTTTATAGATAAATCTTTAATTTATTTTAGGTTACACAATAAACAGGCCTCACAAATAAACCATTATAATCAAGAATCCGAAATGGATATATTGTGGAAGTTTTGTTATGATAAAATGTTTTGGAAAATTCACTACAAGACAAAATGGTTACTTTTAAAAAAGTACAATCCGTTGGTAAACTTTATTTCCAATTCTACTTTTTTTAATTTTTTATATTACATCCAAACCAATTATAAAAAACCAGAAAAAATTTTAAAAAAAGTGATTAATAAATTTAAAAAAAAATAAATGCTTGCTATAATAATACCTTATTACAAACTCATTTTCTTCGAGGAAACTTTGCAGTCTTTATCCAATCAAACTGACAAGCGTTTTAAGATATATATTGGCGATGATGCAAGTCCTGAAAATCCCTCAGTTTTATTAGAAAAATACAAGGGTAAATTCGAATTTACCTATCAACGTTTTGAAGAAAATTTGGGAAGTGCCTCATTAACAAAACAATGGGTGCGTTGTATTGCATTGTCAAACAATGAAGAGTGGATCATGGTTTTAGGGGATGATGATGTGTTAGGTGAGAATGTAGTGGAAGAGTTTTATAAACAATTAACTATTTTTAAAGAAAAATCAAATGTAGTTCGTTTTGCTTCTGAAGTTATCAATGGTAACAATGAAATAATTTCCAAAAAATTTGAGCATCCAGTTTGGGAAACAGCCACTGATTCTTATTATAGAAAATATATAGGAAAAACTAGAAGTTCTTTATCAGAGCATATTTTTTTAAAGGTAGCTTTTTTAAAATATAAATTTTGTAATTATCCTTTAGGATGGCATAGCGATGACCGTGCATGGATTGAGTTTTCAGAGAATCAACCCATTTATACCATCAATGAAAGCGTAGTTTTTATTAGGGTGTCAGACGAAAGTATTTCTGGAAAAACGGATAATGAACAATTAAAAAGACAAGCTACTATTTCATTTTTTAAAAATATCATCACTAAAAAGTTAGGGCTATTCAATGCAGATCAACAATATAAGTTGCTGTTAGATTTTGAAATTTTTATGAAGAAAAATGGAGGATTGAGTTTAAAAGAGTGGAGGTTAATGATATATTCCTATATAAAATTGTATAAGTTCATTCCTATTGTAAAAGTAATTAGAAGATTTTTTATCAGTTTGTTTGTTAAAAATAACGTATAAAATAAATCAATTTATAAAAGAGACAATCAAAACCCACTAAATTATATGTAAATAATACATTGTCAGCACGTTGTAAAAAACTTATAAACAAAGTGTTAATAAACATCCTTAAAATAATTGTTTTTTTACTAGGCTAATTTTAATCAGATTGTTACATTTGATAAAAATTAATAAATAAAAAAACTCCAAGTGCATAAGCACTCAGAGTTTTAACACTAAAGAAAGCTCAAAATCTATGCGGATTGATTTTGGGCTTTTTTGTACACTAAGGTATTCAGCATATTTTTTAATCCTTGTCCTGGAGTAAAATTAATACGCGCCTTTTTAATAGAAGTAGCAACCACTTCGTCTTCGGTTTCCTTACCTTCAGCACTCAGGCTAATTTTGTAAGTTCCCAATTCGCCTAGCCGTACATTTCTGCCCCGGCTTAATTCGCGAAAAACGAAGGTTTCGAGTCCCATTAAAACTGCATAACAGTCTGGTTTACTCATCGATGAATTTAAGGCAACTAATTCAGCCAATTCACTTAAATCTGTTATGCTGGCATTCGTTGCCTTTGCATAGTGTTTTTTTGGTGCAGTAGTATCTTGCGGATTCACTCGCTGCACCGTTTTGAATTTAATACTCATAAGGTATAAAATTTAAAAAATTAATAAAAAAAAACATGCACTACACATGTATTTACAAATTTAAGGCAATTTGGCTAAATAATTGTATAAGATTAAAATAGTTGATAACAATTTATTGTTGAAAAATATTGGTAAAACCATGTATATAAATTAAATGAATCCTGTTAAATTTGCACTCAAATCAAACTTCTTAATGCTTATTAAAAAGTATGCTGACACTTTCGTAATTGTATGCTGATACTTTCGTAATTGTATGCTGATACTTTTAGTAAAGTATACGGTAACATTTTTTATTTTATAAGTATATAAATTTCTGTAACACTTTTTTATTGTTATTTTTACTTAAATAAAGTAAATAAATGAAAAAAATATTGGTAACAGGTGGTGCGGGGTTTATTGGTTCTCATTTATGTGAACGTTTGTTGAAGGAAGGAAATGAAGTAATTTGCTTGGATAATTATTTCTCCAGCCATAAAAGTAATATCATAGGATTAAAAGCCAATCCTTATTTTGAATTGGTAAGGCATGATATTACACAACCTTATTTTGCCGAGGTTGATGAAATATACAATTTAGCATGTCCTGCAAGCCCCATTTATTATCAACACGATCCTATAAAAACGATACAAACATCTGTTATGGGTGCCATTAATATGCTAGGTTTAGCAAAACGATTAAAAGCTAAAATTTTACAAGCTAGTACAAGTGAAGTCTATGGTGATCCTATTGTACATCCACAAAAAGAAGATTATTGGGGAAATGTAAACCCAATTGGAATTAGATCGTGTTATGATGAAGGAAAACGTTGTGCAGAAACCTTATTTATGGATTACCATCGTCAAAATAAAGTAGCCATTAAAATTATTCGTATTTTCAATACCTATGGACCCAATATGAATATAAATGATGGAAGGGTGGTGTCTAATTTTATAGTTCAAGCTTTAAGGGGTGAGGCAATTACTATTTATGGAGATGGCATGCAGACTCGTTCTTTTCAGTATGTGGATGATTTAATTGAAGGAATGGTACGTATGATGAATTCAGATCCTACATTTATTGGACCTGTTAATTTAGGTAATCCAATGGAGTTTACTATGCTCGATTTAGCTAAAACAATTGTTAAACTGACCAATAGTAAATCACAAATTGTTTTTATGCCGCTACCAAAAGATGACCCCAAACAACGGCAACCTGAGATTGAGTTGGCAAAAGCAACCTTAAATGGTTGGGAACCAAAAATACAATTGGAAGAAGGACTTATAAAGACGATAACTTATTTTGAAGGAGTATTGAATTCCCCTCTAGAGAGCGTTTATCCCGATTTAGCGGGAGGTTAGGGGTGTGTTTTTTAACCCATATTATTTAATTTTTTAACAACAAGTAAATATATATGCAAATCCCTTTAGTATCTATCATCATCCCTACTTTTAACCGCGCCCATTTAATAGGTGAAACATTGGATAGTATATTAGCTCAAACATATACAAATTGGGAATGTATAGTAGTAGATGATGGAAGTTCTGATAATACCCATATTGTTGTTGGACAATACGTTGCTAAAGATTCAAGAATTAAGTATGTTCATCGACCAGAACATATGTTAAAAGGTCCATCATCTTGCCGTAATTATGGGTTTGAGTTAAGTAAAGGGGAATATATTAATTGGTTTGAT
>JAMPYA010000081.1 GCA_023700885.1 Flavobacteriaceae bacterium | reverse complement strand
GGTTGGACCTAATCCTCCTGTAATTATAATGATATCAACTCTGTTTGACGCTTCTTTTATAGCTGAAAGGATATGATTTTTTTCATCAGAAATAGAGGTAATTTGATAAACATCAATTCCAATTTTATTAAGCTCAACGGCCATCCATTGCGAATTGGTATCCGTAATTTGCCCAATTAAAATCTCGTCACCAATGGTAATAATTTCAGCTAACATTTTTTTATTTTACAACAATTCTAAATGCTTCTTTATCTTCTAAAATACCAATTAGTTCATCTTTGGATGCAACTTTTCCAACGCCTGCCGGAGTTCCTGTAAAAATTATATCTCCAATTTTAAGGGTAAAAAATTGAGACACATAAGATATAAGTTCATCTATTTTCCATAACATTTCGCCTGAATTCCCTTTTTGAACCATTTGTCCATTTTTTAACAAAGAAAAATGGATATTATTGATGTCTTTAAATTCAGATTTAGGATAAAATTCGCCTAAAACCGCACTGCCATCAAATGCTTTAGCTTTTTCCCAAGGCAATCCTTTTTCTTTACATTTTTGTTGAACATCTCTGGCTGTAAAATCAATTCCGAGTCCAATTTCATCATAGTATTTATGAGCAAATTGGGGTTCAATATGTTTTCCTACTTTGTTGATTTTTACTAAAACCTCTACTTCATAATGAATATCATCAGAAAAAGCAGGTATAACAAATGGAAAGTTTTTTAATAAAATAGCAGAATCTGGTTTCATAAAAACTACAGGATCTGTTGGTTTTTCATTAGCCAATTCATTGATATGTTCGGTATAATTACGACCTATACAAATTATTTTCATTGTTGTTTAGTTTTGAGTATTGAGAAGTGAGTATTGAGTAGTGAGAGCATCACAACGGAATCAAAGTTAAATTTCAAATAATTATTAATTGATAATTTTTCACTTTTCATTTTTAATTTTTAATTATTTTAAGGTAACCATTTTTTTTCAAAATTAGGTTTGCGCTTTTCCAAAAAGGCATCTCTACCTTCTTTTGCTTCATCTGTCATATAAGCTAAACGAGTTGCTTCGCCGGCAAAAACTTGCTGACCTACCATTCCGTCATCGGTTAAATTCATGGCAAATTTTAACATTTTAATCGAAGTGGGCGATTTTGCCAATATTTCTTGAGCCCATTGAAAAGCGGTTTCTTCTAATTCATGATGTGGGATTACTGCATTGACCATCCCCATTTCAAATGCTTCTTGTGCATTATAATTTCTTCCTAAAAAGAAAATTTCTCTTGCTTTTTTTTGTCCAACCATTTTGGCTAAATATGCCGAACCGTAACCTCCATCAAAGCTGGTAACATCAGCATCGGTTTGTTTAAAAATGGCGTGTTCTTTACTCGCCAGCGTTAAATCACAAACAACGTGTAAACTATGTCCACCACCCACGGCCCAACCCGGAACTACTGCAATAACTGCTTTTGGCATAAATCTGATAAGACGTTGAACTTCTAAAATATTAAGGCGATGCATACCATCATCACCCACATAACCTTGATGTCCACGGGCTTTTTGATCTCCTCCACTGCAAAAGGAATACACACCATCTTTAGAGGAAGGACCTTCTGCTGAAAGCAACACAACTCCGATAGAAGTATCTTCTTGCGCATCATAAAAAGCCTGATAAAGTTCGCTTGTTGTTTTTGGTCTGAAAGCATTTCTAACATCGGGTCTATTAAAAGCTATACGAGCAACACCATCACATTTTTTATAGGTGATATCTTCAAATTCTTTTGCTGTTTTCCAATTTATTTGTGCCATTATATCTTTAAATTAAATGATTTAACTTTTTTCTTTATTTAATAAAATACCATCTTCTCGGATGATAATTTTCTTCTGTTTGAACAATCCACCAACAGCACTTTTAAACGCTTTTTTACTCATTTCAAGTTCTCGTTTAATGGCTTCTGGAGTACTTTTATCAGTTAATGGTAAAAATCCGTTATGTGAATTGATACTATCTAACACCTTTTCCATATTTAGGTCGATAACATTTCTAAAACCCTGCGGCTGAAGTGAAACATCAATCTTTCCGTCTTCTCTAATATTTTTAATATAGGCTTCCATTTTTTCACCTTCTATAAGAGGTTGAAAAATTTCATTTTGATAAATTAAGCCTTCTTCTAATTCATTAATCAGTACCATAACTCCCAATCCAGAAGCTCTACCTATAACGATATTTACTTTATCTCCTACTTTTAGTTCCATTTAAAGTGATTTAAAATATGATTTTAAAATTACGTCATTTTGTGTTCTTGGCGTAATGATTTCTAATAATTTTGGTTGATTTGAATCAGCATAAAAATCTTTTAAACAATTGTTTAATGCTGATTCATTTTGTGCTTTTTGATATTCAAATCCATACATTTTACACAAATGTTCTGCTGTTAAAGCATGTGGTGTTTCAAAATAATCTAACACATTGGTAGTGCTAGGTCCAGGTAAAAATCTAAATATTCCTCCTCCTTGATTATTAATCAATATAATTCTGAAATTTTGCGGAATGTATTGATTCCACAAAGCTGTTTGATCATAAAAGAAACTGATATCACCCGTTATAAAAACCGTTTGATTTTCATAAGCAAAAGCGGCTCCTATGGCTGTACTTGTAGAGCCATCAATACCACTTGTTCCTCTGTTACAAAAAACTTTTACGGTTGGATTTACATCAAATAACTGAGCATAACGTATTACTGAACTGTTTGATAGTTGTAACTGACTATTATCTGGTAAAGAATTTAAAACAACTTCAAAAACTTTTATATCAGAGAATTCACATTTATTTAAAAATTCATTATGCGACTTTACTCTGAGTTCTTTTAGTCTTAACCAATCATTTTGAAAATTACTTTCTTTAGTTTTTGTAAGGAAAAAAAACTGACTGAAAAATAATTCAGGAGATATTTTAAAATGTTGATTTAGACAAAAATAAGTATCTGGCGCAGTTGTTTTGCTGATATGCCAATGATGTTTAGGTTGATATGTTCTCAAAAATTCTTTAATTCTTTTAGAAACCACCATTCCACCAAAAGTTAATAAAATTTCAGGTTTCAACTTTTCAAAAACTTCATCAGTTAATGGAAATATCACTTTATCTATATTATTGATGAATTTAGCATTCGAAGTATTTGAAGAAACTTCAGTTAGCACTATTACTGAAGGATCTTTGGTTAAATGTTCCAGTTGTTTTTCAATTAATTCATTTGAAAAATAGGCGCCAAGCAAAACCATTTTCTTCTCAGAACCATTCCAAATATTGGCAAATTGTTGTAATTCTTCCACATCTAAAGGCGTTTCATCTTGCCATAAATTCTCGTCTTTTAAGATTTTCTCAAAATTAAAAGACTCCATTTTAGGGGTTAAATCATATAAAGGATCAGAAAAAGGTACATTGATATGAATCGGACCATTTTGGTTCAAAGCAAATTGAAAAGCATTTTCTAAAGTTGATTTATTAAAAGACAAAAACGCACTTCCTTCTTTTAAATTAGCATTGAATAAAGTATGATTTGCCAACACATTTTCTTGCCTAATGGTTTGTCCGTCACCAATATCAATCATATTTTTTGGTCTGTCCGCTGAAATTACTATCAACGGAATCTGACTGTAAAAAGCCTCAGCAACTGCTGGATAATAATTCAATAAAGCAGAGCCTGAAGTACAAACAATTGCAACAGGTTTTCGGGTTTGCTGTGCAATTCCCAAAGCAAAAAAAGCAGCACTACGCTCATCTACAATACTCAATGTTTGAATATTTGGATGATTTACAAATCCGATAATCAACGCTGCATTACGCGAACCTGGTGATATTACAACGGTTTCAACCTCGTAATGTTCACAAGCTATTATAACCAATTGCGCTAATTCATTTTTAGGAAATTGTAGCATTTTCATTTATTTTCGATACAAATGTACTTTTTCAATTTTAAATCTTTTAATAAAAACAGGATTTCATAGTTTTAGTTTTAGCAACTGTTTCTTCCCATTCATTTTCAGGAATGCTATCTTTAGTAATTCCGCCACCCACAAAAATTGAAATATTTTGGTCTTCAATTTTCATACAACGCAGATTTACAAATAATTCTGTAGTTTTATTTAAATTGATTTCGCCTAAATATCCCGTGTAAAATTCACGATTATAATTTTCATTTTTTAGTATAAAATCTTTAGCATTCTCTTTTGGTAGTCCGCAAACTGCCGGTGTAGGATGTAATTTTTGAATTATTTTTTTAATGGAAATATTCTCAGGAATTTCTCCATCAATATCAGTTTTTATATGCCATAAATGACCTGCTTTTACTGAATAAGGCGCTGATATTTTTAAGTTTTGAATTTCAAATTTTAATTCGTCTAGAATAAATTCAGTGACTAACTGCTGTTCGTTTTCTTCTTTAGAAGACCAAATTAAATTTTCATTTTCATGAACTGCCTTTGTTCCTGCAAGCGCCACTGTTGAAAAATGATTTTTATGTATTTTACATAACAATTCTGGGGTTGCTCCCATCCACAATCCAATTTCAGGATGAAACCAACAATAAACCATTGCTGATGGGTATTTTTGCATTAAGGTTATATATGTTTTTCTTAAATTAAATTGAGATACTGCTATAGCTTCTTTTCTAGAAATAACAACTTTTTCAAAATTATTTAAATGTATTTTTTCAATGGCTTTTGCTACCAACTTTAAATGAAAATCTTTATTTGGTGTTTTATTTATGACATTTATTGCTGGTATAATTTTGTTTGCATCAAGTTCTGAATAATCACTTTTAAAAATTTCAGCATTTATTATCGAAAAAAAAATAGTTTGATTTTCATTATTGAAAGGAGCAAAAATAAAACCGGATTCTTCAAAATCAACTTTTGAAATTAAATCATTATTTAATTGAATTTGTGCATTTATTTCTATTTGATTCGGCTTTTTGTAAACAACAAAAGCTTGTCTTTTATCAAAAGCAGTTTCAATTTTATTAAAAAAATCAGTTAAAGTTAGATTCATCAATTATTTTCTTTCAAGAATAATGTTCGTTAATTTACAAATCGAAATTAAATTATTTTCTTCATCAACAATTCTAATTTCCCAAAGATGAGTAGTTCTACCTTTATGAATCATTTTTGCTGTTGCTGTAATAATTCCGTCACTTATACTTTTTAAATGATTTGCAGCAATCTCAATTCCTTTCACAATAAATTTATCAGTATCAACAAATAGGTGTGATGCTGAGCTTCCAACACTTTCGGCTAATGCAACTGTTGCCCCACCATGTAAAATTCCCATTGGCTGATAAACTTTTGAATTTACAGGCATTGTAGCTGTTAAATAATCATCGCCTAAATCTGTAAATTTAATTTCCAGCGTTTCCATTAGGGTATTTTTGGATAGAGAATTTAAAAAATCAAGTGTATATTTTTTATCCATTTTAAAAAAAATTGTTTGCTGGTAAATGTAATACTTTTAAAGATTATATCTTATTTTTGTATCGTATTAAAAAGAAAAGTATGTTTAAAATTCGTGTAATTCTCGATGTAAAAGAAGATGTTTTAAGAGATATCTTAATAGATGGAAATTCAAGTTTAGAACAACTGCATTTTGCTATTACAAAAGCATTTGGTTTTAACGGTCATGAAATGGCATCGTTTTATAAATCTGACAATAAATGGAATCAAGGAGATGAAATTCCTCTTTTTGAAATGGAAGATGAGCAACCTTCTATGAAAACATGTGTACTGAATAAAATTCTTACTGAAAAAGGTGATAAACTTATTTATGTTTATGACTTTTTAGAGATGTGGACTTTTTTTGTAGAATTAATTGAAATTGCTGTTCATTTAGAATTTAACGAAACACCAACCCTTGTTGCCTCTGTAGGGAAAGTTCCTAAGAAAGCTCCAACTAAAGAATTTAAATCAGAATCTAAAAAAATTGAAGATGACTTTGGCTTTATAAATAATGGCGACGATGAATTTGATGAAGACAATGATGACGAGTTTGATGATGAATTTGGCTCTGATAATTATTATGATGAAGATGATTATTAAAGTTCATTTGTAACAATTTTTAATAACAATCGTTTACCAATAAAGTCAACTAGTTGGAAAATATTATACAACTCAATAATATTACTAAAAAATATGGAAGTTTAGTGGCCGTTAACAAACTGTCATTTAACATTCAAAAGGGTTATGTTTATGGAATTTTAGGTCCGAACGGTAGTGGAAAATCAACTACACTTGGAATCCTATTAAACGTTGTCAATAAAACTTCTGGAGATTTTTCCTGGTTTGATGGAACTTTAACTACACATGAAGCACTCAGAAAAGTTGGAGCTATTATAGAACGCCCCAATTTCTATCCTTATATGACTGCAGTTCAAAATCTTAAATTGGTCTGTAAAATCAAAAATATCTCAACCTCAACAATAGATGAAAAACTAAAATTAGTTAATCTTTACGACCGTAAAAACAGCAAATTTTCAACTTTTTCTTTAGGAATGAAACAGCGTTTAGCCATTGCATCAGCATTGTTAAACAATCCGGAAGTGTTAATTTTAGACGAACCAACGAATGGTTTAGATCCGCAGGGAATACACGAAATCCGACATCTTATTCAGCAAATTGGAAAAACAGAAACTACCGTTTTACTAGCATCTCACTTATTAGATGAGGTTGAAAAAGTATGCTCACATGTTATCGTATTACAAAATGGCAATAAACTTTATGACGGAAAAGTTGATGAAATTTTCTTTTCTCACGGCTATTTTGAAGTAAAAGCCAACACTGATTTAGAAAAAATGATAACTACTTTAAATAATTTAGACGGTATTTCTAAAATTAATTTTGAAAACGAAAACTTCCTCATTTATTTGAGTAAAGATATTTCTGGAGAAACATTGAATCAACATTTATTTCAACATCAAATTGTTGTTTCTCATCTTTTAATGAGAAAACCTAGTTTGGAAGAGCAATTTTTAAAAATAACTAACAATCATTAATATGTTCCGATTGATATCCATAGAACTTTTTAAAATTCGACATCATCGGGCAAGTCTATTGTTAATTGTTGCGTATTTTTTATTGTTAACTTCTATTGCATTAATTGCCGCAATTAAGTTTGATATTGGTCCGGTAAAGTTTCATCTAGCAGAACAAGGTATTTTTAATTTTCCTTTTATTTGGCATTTCAACACTTATATAGCAGCTATTTTAAAATTCTTTTTACTGTTAGTAATCGTTTCAATGATGTCTAATGAGTACAGTTATGTTACCTTAAAACAAAATTTAATTGATGGATTAAGTAAAAAAGAATTTATTTTGTCCAAGTTTTATACGGTGGTTCTTTTTGCATTGGTTTCTACAATTTTCGTGTTTTTTGTCTCCATAATTCTAGGATTATTTTATTCTGATTTTAACGAAATCTCCATTATTTTTTCTGATTTAGCATACCTGTTTGCATATTTCATTAAATTAGTTGGATTCTTTAGTTTTGGTTTATTTATAGGAATTCTTATTAAACGCTCTGCTTTTGCAGTCGGATTTATAATTATTTGGTCTGTTGGTGAATCTATTTTAACAGGTTTACTCCGATGGAAATTTAAGTTAGATTATGAATCTATTATGCAGTATTTCCCATTAACTGCTATGAGCAACCTCATCAAAGAACCATTCACAAAATTGAATGCCGTAAAAACAGTTGCCAAACAAGTTGGTGAAGATTTAACAAAAGATTTTTCAGTTCATATGACAGATATTTTCATTGTGTTACTTTGGACTTCTATTTTTATCTACCTTTCTTATTGGATTCTCAAAAAAAGAGATTTGTAAAATTTACTTTATATTATTTTAACTCGTTGGGTGCAATTATTAAAAACGTCAGTCGAGTGCTTTTTGTGAAATAAAACGGAACAAAACTTCTCGGTACGCTTCGCTACTCAAAGTAACTTGTATCGAGAACCGTTTTTAACAATAATTTTTCTATTCTCGATACAATTTTCTATCGAAAATCACTCACTGACGAAAAATCAAAATCTAAAACTAATTACACTCAACGAGTTATTATATGTTATTTAAATAGTAGCAATTAGCTATTATTTAACATTTTATTTTAAATTAGCCCACCAAACTTATTAACTTTTTCCCTCTATGAAAAGAGTATTCATTTTACTCCTTTTTCTACTACCATTTTTGGGTTATGCGCAATTTAGCAAGACGCATTATATACCGCCTATAACAGCTCAAAATAATATTGTTGAAGATCAATATTTATACATATCAACACCAACTTTAACAAATGTAAATTTTAGAATTATAGAAGTTGGTGGTAATGTAATTAATGGTACAGTAAGAAATAATGCTCCTTATACCTATTCTATTGGAAACGGACTTTATACACAATTGTTTACCCCCAAAACTAATATCGGTATTGTCCAAAATAAAGGCTATATAATTGAAGCTGATGATTTGGTTTATGTTAGTGTAAGAGTAACTGCTGCAAGAAGTGCTAATCAACAAGGTGTTGTAAGTTATGCACATGCAGGAGGAATCGTTTCAAAAGGAAATAGTGCCTTAGGCAAAGTGTTTAGATTAGGCGCTATGCTAAACCCTTTGAACAATGATAACAGTTTATTAAATTTTGCCTCTATTTTTGCTACTGAAAATGGCACTACAGTAACTATTTCCAATATCGAAAATGGAACAACACTTACAAATAATACTATTATATC
>JAMPYA010000080.1 GCA_023700885.1 Flavobacteriaceae bacterium | reverse complement strand
TTAATACTTTTTATTAAAAGATTTTACAATCTAACAAATGTCAAATTATAAAAGATACAGATTAAAATTAATGGGTTTATATCTTTGGTGGTTTCCAAGAGTTCAAATAGATCTTGGATGAAAAAAGAGTTTTTTCTTTAAGAATATTTTCAGAGATTATCTCTTTAATTAAAATCTCATCTGAAAATAAAAAGGTTTGATCAAAATCTATACTTTCTACATCAATTACATAAATATTCTCAGTTAAATTAACTTTTATGTATTTATTAGCAAAAGCATCAAAATAGGATGAAGTGTATAGCTGATTACCAACACTCAATAGCATTGTAATCAATAACATATTTCTAAAAACAACTAATTTAAAAAGTTTCATCTTGGCTTCAAAGATACCACAATATTAACACTATTATTATTCAATAAATTTATTTTAGAAATATTTAACAAAATCTAGCATAGCTTATTATTAATGATCTCCATAATCAATATGATCCAATTTACCTTTAAAAACTTTATGTTGAATGATAAAATATATCACTACAAGAATAATAGCAACAATCCACCATTGAAACCCTATCATATATCCATAATCATTTATTCCGGTGTTATATATAGTCAAAGCAGGATTAATTGAATTTGTTGAAGGTAAAAAGACGGGAAATAAAACCGAAGCAGTTGTAGCTAAGCCACCAAAAATAAATAAGGATGAAAATAAAAACCCAAAACCTTCATTTTTAAACTTATTAATAGACAGAAGTCCTAAAATTCCAACAACAGCAATAATTGGAAAAACATTTAGAATTGGATATTTTGTCAAATTTTCAAATGAACCATTTAACCGTGAAACCCATAAATAAATAGTTACAACTGTTAACATTAACATGGCAATTGACAATCTTGGTACAAGTTTTTTTAACTTAGCATTTAAGCTGTTATTGGTTTTAAAAATAATCCAATTAGCTCCGTGAATGGTTAATGTTACAACAGATAATATTCCAATTAGTAAAGTAAACCAATCTAAGATACCCTCATGAACAGATAAAGGAGAAAAGTTTTCATTCCATAATGGAGTGAAAAAATAATGTGCTTCATATTTAGAGAATGCTAATTCAACTCCTCCTAAATTAACTCCACGCACTACATTACCTAATGCTGCTCCAAAAAATAAAGCAAGGAGTAAACTAGATATACCAAAAGCTTTATCCCATAAGCTATGCCATAAGTGATTATTAACAACACCTCTAAATTCAAGGCCTAATGCTCTAAAAATAAGCAGCCACAAAATCATCATTAAAGGCAGATAAAACCCACTAAAAATACTTGCATATAAAGTTGGAAAAGCAAAAAACATCAATCCACCAAAAGCAATTAACCACACTTCATTGGCATCCCAAAAAGGACCTATTGCTTTATGAATAGCTACTTTATCTGCTTCATCTTTGGCATAAAATAGATGAATAATTCCAGCACCAAAATCATATCCATCTAAAATGGCATAAATAACAATTGTTCCTATTAAAATAATAAACCAAAATATTTCCATAACTATTGTTTAACTGTTATAGGGCCTTTATATATAATTTTTCCTACCAAAATCAAGAATAACATTCCTAATAATAAATACAATCCAATAAATCCGAGCAAAGTAAATAAGGTGTTTCCTGATGAAACAGTTGGTGAAATTCCGTCTGAAGTACGCATTAAATTATAAACTAACCACGGCTGCCGTCCTAATTCAGCAGTGTACCATCCTGCAGTATTAGCTATATATGGAAATGGTAAAAAAGCCATTAATAACCAGAGCAACCATTTTGTTGTATACAGTTTTTGTTTCCAAAGAAAAAAAACAGCACCCATCATTAATAAAATAAACAGGGTTCCAAGTCCAGCCATTATATGGTAAGAATAATACAATCCTGAAATATTGGTAGGATGAACGCTTTTATCAAATTCATTAAGTCCTTTAATTTCTGCATCCCATTTTTGATACGTTAAAAAACTCAACATATTTGGAACTTCAATTTTATTATCTAATTTTTGCTCTTTAATATTTGGTTGTCCAATTAATGCAATTCCAACGCCTTCTTCAGTTTTAAAAATTCCTTCCATCGCTGCAAAAGTAACCGGCTGATATTTTACTACATTTTTAGCCATCATATCACCGGTAGGAACTGCAACAATAATGCTCGAAATTAACCCAAATACAACTCCTGTTTTTACAAATAATTTTCCATAAACAGAAAATTTATCATTTAATAAATAAAAAGCACCAATTCCGGCCATAACAAATGAACTAGTTACTAATGATGCCATTTGGTTATGCAAAAAAGCGGGCATTAACCATGGGTTTGAAAATAATTCAGAGAAATTTGTTAAAACAAATTTTCCGTTTTCAAGAATTTCATAACCAACCGGATTTTGCATCCAAGAATGGGTAGCAATTATTAAATAACCACTTGCCCATGAACCTAAAAAAACTAAAAATCCGGTAAGAAAATGTAATTTTTGACCCAGCAATTTTTCTCCAAATAAGAATAAACCTAAGAAAGAAGATTCTAAAAAGAAGGAAAACATTCCTTCCATAGCAAGTGTTTGACCAATAATTCCGCCCGTTAATTCTGAAAATTTAGCCCAATTAGTTCCAAATTGAAATTCCATCGGAATTCCGGTAACAACTCCCATTGCAAAATTAAGAGCAAATATTTTCATCCAAAATTTGGCAGCAAAGTTGTACTTGTCTTTTAAGGTTCTTAAATATTTCCATTTAAAATAAACAATTAACAGAGAAAGTCCCATTGTTAATTGGGGAAATAAATAATGAAAAGTAATCGTAAATGCAAATTGCATACGATCATAAAAGAGCATATCTTCCATGTATTGTTATATAAAATACGTTTAAAACTATCTATTCTTTAGATCCAATTCTACCAGTAGCGCAACTTACAAATGATTTTGCTTTGTGAATTAGCGTATTAGCATCTCCGGCTTCTGGGTATCCCATATTTGCTAATTTCTCTTTTACTTTTGATACTAAATCTTCAGACACAGCATTAAAAAAAACTTCTCCTGTTTCTAAATTAACATCAATGTTATCAATTCCTTCGATAGTTAACAATCCTTTTTTAACTGAATTTGCACAACCTCCGCACTTTAAATTTACTATTTGAAGTATATTTTTCATGATTTTTTATTTTTTTTTTAAAGCACAAAATTACAACACAAATCTGGTATTACTTAATTATGACAATCAATTTATGTAATTAAAGAGTTAATTTCTATTTAAAATTAAGAAAAGTTCTTAATTCCTCCATAAACATCTATAGTATGATAAATAGAATTTCTTTTTAAAATTGATGCTGCTATAATAGATCGATATCCTCCTTGGCAAATTATATAATACTGATTAGCAGCATTAAATTCATAAAGATTATTTAAAATTGATTCTAAAGGAATGTTTTTAGAACCTTTTATATGTTGATGTTGAAACTCTCTTTCAGATCTAACATCTATAATAGATTGAGAATCTATATTATCAATTTCTTGAATAAAATCGGTTGGATAAATTAATTTATAAGGTTCAATTTCAAATCCTTCTTGGATCCAAGCATCAAATCCCCGTTCTAAATATCCTTTAATGTTTTTAAATCCAGCTCTGTTAAACCTAAACAAAAGTTCGCTTAAATCAATATTATTTTCAGTAATCAGCCATATTTCCTCAGATTTATCTTGTAATAACACCGGTAACCAAGCTTCAATATTTCCTTGCATTCCAATAAAAATTGCTTGAGGTATTGAACCTGTTGTAAATATTGAAGATATAAAACGAGTATCAATTATCAATACTTTTTGATCAACTTTAAGTTTTAAATCTTTAGCTGAAATAGGATTTAAGTGAAGTGAAAATGAATTTTGCATTAATATTTACTTCATTAAAATAATTTTTCTTGAGATGAAGTTTTGATGATTCCTAAGTGTTTATATGCGTGTTCGGTTACTTCTCTACCACGTGGTGTTCTCATTATAAATCCTTGTTGAATTAGAAATGGTTCATAAACTTCTTCAATAGTTTCTGAATTTTCTCCAACAGCAGTTGATAAAGTACTGATTCCTACAGGTCCTCCTTTAAATTTTTCAATGATGGTTTTCAATATTTTATTGTCCATTTCATCCAAACCATGAGCATCTACATTTAATGCTTTTAAAGCATATTTTGCAATTTCAATGGTAATAGTTCCGTCTCCTTTAATTTGCGCAAAATCACGCACTCTACGCAATAATGCATTGGCAATTCTTGGCGTGCCTCTACTTCTACCAGCAATTTCAATAGCTGATTCCATCGTAATTGGCATTTTTAATATTTTTGAACTACGTTGAACGATAGTGGTCAACAATTCTGTGTTGTAATATTCTAATCTGCTACTTATTCCGAAACGAGCACGCATTGGAGCTGTTAATAAGCCTGAGCGCGTTGTAGCACCAATTAGCGTAAATGGTTCTAAATTGAGTTGAATACTTCTTGCATTTGGACCACTTTCTATCATGATATCAATTCTAAAATCTTCCATTGCTGAATATAAATATTCCTCTACTATCGGACTCAAACGGTGAATTTCATCAATAAATAAAACATCACGTGCTTCTAGATTGGTCAACAAACCAGCTAAATCTCCTGGTTTATCTAATACAGGACCTGAGGTAATTTTGATACCAACATTGAGTTCATTTGCTAAAATATTGGCTAAAGTAGTTTTTCCTAAACCTGGAGGTCCATGAAAAAGCGTATGATCCAAAGCTTCACCTCTTTGATTGGCAGCTTCAACGAATATTTTAAGATTCTCAAGAACATTTTCTTGTCCGGTAAAATCGTCAAAACTCAAAGGTCTTAAACGCTTCTCTACTTCAACATCTTCATTAGTGAAGTTATTTTTATCAGGATTTAAATGCTCATTCATAGGTGCAAAGATACTAATTATAAGCTATGTTTTAAGAATGATTTTAACTGAGAATAAAAACAAAAAATCCTGAACAATGTCAGGATTTTTTATTTTAGTCAATGTTATAATAATGGAATTTTTCACTTTCTTTTACAAAAGGATTTCTTTTGGCTAAAAGTGGCGCTTTAGTTAAAGCATTAAATACGATGTAAATAAAACATCCTAATAATAAAAGAACAGAAGAAATTTCTGGAACTCCTATTAACCACTGATCTCCAACAGTTGCTGGCATCACCATTACAAAAATATCAACATAATGTCCAATCAAAATTATAATTCCGGTTATAATAACTAAACTGTAAACTTTTTTGTAATCGCTATTCATTAAAATCAATAATGGAAAAATTAGATTTAAAACTACCATTCCTAAGAAAGGAATTTTATAATCATTCATTCTGGTAATAAAATAGGTAACTTCTTCAGGAATATTGGCATACCAAATTAACATGAATTGTGAGAACCATAAGTAAGCCCAAAACACACTAAAACCAAACATAAATTTAGCTAAATCATGAATATGACTGTTATTTACATTTTTTAGATAACCTTTAGATTTTAAATAAATTGTTACGATAGCTATGGTTGTAATTGCTGATACAAACATACTTGCAAATACATACCAGCCAAATAAGGTACTAAACCAATGTGGGTCTAGAGACATAATCCAATCCCATGACATCATTGATTCTGTAACTATAAAGAATACCAGAAATGCCGCTGAAAATTTAAATAATTTAAAATAATTTTTATCATCAGTTGCAGTATCCTGAGCAATTGTAAATTTACGTGCAAAATATCGATAAAGATTCCAACCAAGTATATAAATAGCAGCTCTAATTAAGAAAAAAGGGACATTTAAGTAACCACTTTTATTGGCAATTAATTCATCATATTTAGCACTTTCGGGGTTTAATAAATCGGCATCCATCCATACAAATAAGTGATTAAAATGGAGTCCAGAGAATATTAAAAACACAAAAAGCAATAAAGTACCGAAAGGCAAATATGCTGTAATGGCCTCCATCACTCTAAATAATACAACAGACCAACCTGCTTGAGCAGCGTGCTGAATTGCATAAAAAGCAAGAACACCCAAAGCTATCATCATAAAGAAAAATATTGCTACATATAAAGCAGCCCATGGTCTATTTTGAAGTTGGTGCAAAACGTGTAATGCATGCTCGTCACTTGCAGTAGCTGACATATTATCGGAGGTTTGATGAGCTACTTCTGTTGTTACTTCATGAGATTTTACCTCTTCTAAAGTTGGAACAGTTAAAAATCCGTAAATAACTCCTATAGCTCCAATAAGTATGAGTGCAAATGCAAAATTTCTTAATGTATTAGGTAATTGGTACATCATAATCGTCTTATTAATACTGCTATTATTTTAATTCTGACTTTAATTTTTCTACGTACTGAACTATTTGCCAACGTTCATTTTCACGCAATTGTGAAGCATGTGAACCCATAAGATTTCTTCCATACATAATAACATGATAAATACTTCCTTCTGTTATTACTCTATCTTTATAATTAGGGATTCCTAGAAATTTTTCACGCTGAGAAAGGACACCTTGCCCATCTCCTTTAATTCCGTGGCAAGTAGCACAATAAATACTATATAAGTATTTTCCTTGTGCTAAATTTTTATCATCTTTTACTAAAGGTGATTTTAAATTCATTTTAGCCAATTCATATCCTTCAGTAGAATCTGGGTAATCATATGGAATTTTTCCTCTTGCTACAGAATGTAAAACCGGTTTTTGAGCAGACATACTATCTTTAAAAATAGGGTTTTCACTATACGTTTCATATCCTAAAGAATGATACATATCTTTATTGGCCATGTATTGGTTATTAGGATTACGTTTGTCTTTACAAGAAATTAAAAAACTTAAAGCTATTAAAAATAATATGCTATATTTTGATAATAATTTCATATGTGAATATTTATTTGTTTTTTATTTGTCATATGGAATACGCCAGTTTGATTAAAATATTTTCATCAAAGTTTACTTCACCAAATTTTATTTGTTTCTGTGTTCAGTGATTGCTTTGCAATTGTGTTTTTACAAACATGGCTATTTCATAATCTGATTAATTTTCAATTAGTTTAATTTCAACTGCACCAGTTTTATTTAAAAATGCTTTTAGTGCTTCTGCTTCATCTTCAACTGACAATTCTACTAAAAACATATCATCTGTAGTTCTTGGATCAGGATTTTCAGCTTCTTTAAAAGGCCAAAGTCTACTTCTAAAATAGAAAGTAATTACCATTAAATGTGCAGCAAAAAACACGGTCATCTCAAACATGATGGGCACAAATGCCGGCATGTTTTGATAATATGAAAAATTTGGTTTTCCTCCAATATTCTGAGGCCAATCTACAATCATAATGTAATTCATCATCCAAATTGAAAAAATAAGTCCGATAAATCCATAAATAAATGCAGTATATGCTAAACGAGTATGTGGAATACCTAAAGCTTTTTCTAATCCATGAACTGGAAAAGGCGTAAAAACTTCATCAATCTTATAGTTTTTTTCGCGAATTTCTTTGATAGCATGTAACAACACCTCATCATCATTATAAAGGGCGTGTATCTTTTTAGTGCTTGTTTTCATCTCTCAATTTTTTATAATTTTCACCTGATGATTTTAATATCGTTTTAACCTCAGCCTGTGCAATAACTGGGAAAGTACGTGCATATAGTAAAAATAGGACAAAGAAAAATCCTATTGTACCAATAAATATTCCGATGTCTACAAAAGTTGGTGAGAACATAGTCCATGATGATGGTAAATAATCTCTGTGCAATGAAGATACTATAATAACAAAACGTTCAAACCACATTCCTATATTTACAACTATAGAAATTATAAAAGAGAATATGATACTTGTTCTCAATCTTTTTGACCACATTAATTGCGGAGAAAAAACATTACAAGTCATCATTAAGAGATAAGCCCACCAATAAGGTCCGGTTGCTCTATTTAGGAAAGCATATTGTTCATATTCTACCCCTGAATACCAAGCAATAAATAGCTCAGTAATATAAGCAACACCAACTATTGAACCTGTTATCATAATAACAATATTCATTAATTCGATATGTTGAACCGTTATATAATCTTCTAAATTAGAAACTTTTCTCATGATGATAAGCAAGGTATTTACCATGGCAAATCCAGAAAAAATAGCTCCAGCAACAAAATAGGGTGGGAAAATGGTTGTATGCCAACCCGGAATTACAGAAGTAGCAAAGTCAAAAGATACAATGGTATGAACTGACAAAACTAATGGAGTTGCTAATCCGGCTAAAACTAAAGAAACTTCTTCAAAACGATTCCAATCTTTTACTCTTCCACTCCATCCAAAACTCAATAAACCATATATTTTCTTTTGAAATGGTTTGATGGCTCTATCGCGCAACATGGCAAAATCGGGTAATAAACCTGTCCACCAAAACACTAAAGAAACCGTTAAATAAGTTGATATTGCAAATACGTCCCACAATAATGGTGAGTTAAAATTAACCCAAAGAGATCCAAACTGATTAGGAATTGGCAACACCCAGTTGGCATTCCAAACTCGTCCCATATGTATTAAAGGAAATAATCCTGCTTGCATAACAGAAAAAATAGTCATGGCTTCTGCAGAACGGTTAATACCCATTCTCCATTTTTGACGGAATAATAATAATACGGCAGAGATAAGAGTTCCGGCGTGACCGATTCCTACCCACCACACAAAGTTGGTAATAT
>JAMPYA010000079.1 GCA_023700885.1 Flavobacteriaceae bacterium | reverse complement strand
TATGCCTTATAGGAAGAGCCATTTACATTATAAATTATTATTCCTTTAATTCCGCCATTAGCATAAGCCCATCCTCCGGGAACCTGAAGATTGATAAATTCAGGATTTGTTAGGTTTATAGTTTCATTAACTATAACATATGGCAATAAATTATTTTGATCATCACTCTCGCAACTTAGAAACCATAAAAAAATAAATAATAAAGGAATTAATTTATTCATAATATATATAATGTAAAAACTTAATCTCTTTTGCAATTTACAATTATTTTGTATATTTGTGAATGAAGTCTCAATCTGAACTCATCAGAATTGAGATTTTTGTATTTTTATAAAAAGAAGGAATTATGAATAATATTGCATATTATACACCAGAAGGGTTTAAGAAGTTAAAAGACGAATTAGAATATTTAGAAAGTATAGAAAGACCTAAAGCTTCACAAGCCATTGCTGATGCTCGTGATAAAGGTGATTTATCAGAAAATGCGGAATACGATGCGGCAAAAGAAGCACAAGGTATGTTAGAATTAAAAATTTCAAAGTTAAAAGAAGTTGTTTCAACAGCCAGAATTATTGATGAAACACAATTAGATAACTCTAAAGTTTTAGTTTTATCAACTGTAAAAATTAAAAATTTAGCCAATAATATG
Source organism: Flavobacteriaceae bacterium (assembly GCA_023700885.1). Lineage (GTDB taxonomy): Bacteria > Bacteroidota > Bacteroidia > Flavobacteriales > Flavobacteriaceae > JAGXRT01. Next base: position 8,148 of record JAMPYA010000079.1, on the reverse strand, counting down.
GAATTGAGTTATAAGTTGGTTGCAGATTCTGAAGCCGACTTAAAACTTGGAAAACTTTCTGTTAATTCTCCAATTGGTAAAGGATTGTTAGGAAGTAAAATTGGTGATATTATAGAAATTAATGTCCCTAATGGGAAAATGAATTTTGAAATTTTAAATATTACCAGATAACTTATAAATCCCCAAAAATGGTGATTTATTGTAAATAGAAATAGTTATGAGTACAATTTTTACTAAAATTATCAATGGAGAAATTCCCTGCTATAAAGTTGCAGAAGATAAGCATTTCTTAGCTTTTTTAGATGTCAATCCCAATGCCAAAGGACATACTTTAGTGATTCCTAAAAAAGAAGAAAACAAAATTTTTGATTTAGATAAAAATTCTTATTCTAATCTAATGGAATTTTCTAGAAAAGTGGCAATTGCTGTAGAAAAATCTATAAAATGTAAACGAGTTGGGATGGCTGTTATTGGTTTAGAAGTACCACATGTGCATGTACATTTAATTCCTTTAAATGAAATGGATGATATTCGTTTTACAAAAAAGGTACAATTAACTTCAGAAGAATTTATTGAAGTGGCAAAAAAAATAGCTTCAAATTTATAATTATTTAGATTTTTTTAGTGTAATTCCAAAAGTTGTACCAACTCCTACTTCAGATTCTTTAATAAAGATTTTTCCTTTATGATAATCTTCAATTATTCGTTTAGAAAGTGATAAGCCCAAGCCCCAACCGCGTTTTTTTGTTGTAAATCCTGGAGAAAATATTTTTTTATGAAGATTATAAGGAATACCTTTTCCATTATCTTTAATAAAAATAGTAATTGCATCTGAATTTTCTGAAAATGAGATTATGATTTTACCTCGTCCGCTAATAGCATCTAAGGCGTTTTTAACAATATTTTCTACAACCCAATTAAATAACGGAATGTTTAACATTACATTTATTGGATGATTAATTTTTTTAAAATGAAAATCAATTTGCTTAGACCATCTTGTCTGAAGATAAGTAAGAGATTTTTCAGTGGTACTTATAATATTAGTTTCAATTAAAGATGGAACAGACCCGATTTTTGAAAAACGATCTGTAATTTCATTTAATCGATGAATATCTTTTTCTATTTCAATTAGGATATCATCTTTTACATTTTCCAATCTTAATATCTCTAACCATCCCATTAAAGAAGATAGTGGAGTGCCAATTTGATGAGCAGTTTCTTTAGCCATCCCAGTCCATAATTTATTTTGTTCAGCAGATTTATTAGATCTAAAAAACAGATAAATAACTGTACTAAAAAGAACTAAAATCAATATTAAAGTTATAGGATAGTAACTAAGTTTATTTAACAAATCAGAATTTCTATAATATATATAACTGTGTTTATTTTGATAAAAATTGATGATAATAGGATCATTTTCCTTTTTCATTAAAGAAAGTTGTTGCTCTAAATAGCCCTTTTCTTTCACTTTTAGGGTATCTAAATTCTGAAAACTTTCAATCTGACCAAATTGATTGACCAATATCATGGGTATATTAGTGTTGTTAGAAATGATTGTTAAAGGCAATTGAATGTCTGCATTTAAATCAGTATTAAGAGCTAATTCTCTTTGAGCCGAGGCCAATATCATCATTTTAGAACGTTCTTCAGTTTTAAATCTCTGAAAAAAAATGTAGGTATTCCATAAAATTAAAGAGACAATTAAAAAAGAAATAAAAATTAAAGTAAGTTGGATTGACTTTTTAAGTGAAGAAAATACCATAATGTTTCTAATAATTGTTTTAATTTTATTAAACTAAAATTGATGTTATCTTTGTAAACGATTAATTTAAAACAAATCGGATTAAAGATAGGTAAAATTCAATTATTTTACACTTTAGGAACAATCGAATAATAATATAGAAAAATAAAGAAGAAATGGAAATTACAGGAACAATTAAAAAAATTGATGAAGCCAAAACAGTTGGAGCAAGTTTTAGAAAAAGAGAAGTTGTTGTAACAACAGATGAGCAATATCCACAATTTTTATTGGTAGAATTTACGCAAGATAAATGTGATTTATTAAACAATTTTAAGGTTGGTGATTCAGTTAAAATAAATATTAATTTAAGAGGAAGAGAATGGGTTAGTCCACAAAATGAAACTAAATATTTTAATTCTATTCAGGGTTGGAGAATAGAAAAAATCAGTGACCAATCTGCACCTCCTTCTATAGATTCTGTTCAAGAGTTTGAAACAACAACGGATTTTAACTTATCTGAAGACGAAGACGATTTGCCATTTTAATCAAAATAGGTAAATACCAAAATGTATATTGTTACCGATAAATTATATTTTCCTCCAGTAGAAACAGCTAATAAATATGGAATGCTTGCTGTTGGAGGAGATTTATCAGTAAATAGATTAATTTTAGCTTATAAAAGTGGTATTTTTCCTTGGTATTCTGATGATGAACCCATTATTTGGTATAGTCTAAATCCGAGAATGGTGTTGTTTTTAAATGAGTTTAAAGTATCAAAAAGTTTAAAAAGTTTACTAAAAAAAAATATTTATAAGGTAACTTTTAATCAAAATTTTGAAGAAGTTATTCATCATTGTAAAAGTATTGAAAGAACAAATCAGCCTGATACTTGGATAACTGATGAAATGAAAAAAGCTTATATAGATTTTCACCAAGCCGGTTATGCAAAATCAGTTGAGGTTTGGAAAGGCGATGAATTGGTTGGAGGTTTATATGGAGTAGATTTAGGAACTATTTTTTGTGGTGAAAGTATGTTTAGCAAAGAACCAAATGCTTCTAAAATTGCGTTGGCTCTCTTGGTTGATAAACTTAAAAAGGAAGATTATCAATTGATTGATTGTCAAATGTACACAGATTATTTAGCAAGTTTTGGTGCTAGAGAAATTCCTAGAGAAGAATTTATAAATTATCTCAGATCAGTAAATCTTAAGTATTTTTAATAAATAAAATGATTAATATGGATATAAAAAATTCTCAAATAGTAGTTGATGAATGGATTAAAAATCACGGAGTTCGTTATTTTAACGAGCTTACCAATATGGCTCAATTAACAGAAGAAGTAGGTGAAGTTGCGCGTATTATTGCCAGACGATACGGCGAACAAAGTGAAAAAGAAAGCGATAAATCTAAAGATTTAGGCGAAGAATTAGCCGATGTGGTTTTTGTAGTTTTATGTTTAGCCAATCAAACCGGAGTAGATTTACAAGCTGCTTTTGATCAAAAAATGAAAGTAAAAACAGAACGTGACCACAATCGTCATCAAAATAATCAAAAATTAAAATAAAATGAAAACACCTAATAATTTACCTACTTTTTGGAATCTAGTAATTAGATTCACTGTTGTTTTTGTATTGGTAGTCATGGCTATTGAAATGATTTTTGAATTATTTAAATCTGGAAATCTCAATGCAGCTGTAAGTAGTTTTGATGATTTTACTTGGTTATATTATATTGCTATCAAGTTGATAATCGGTTTAGCTTATGGCCTTTTTATGGCTTATTTGACCCTTAAAAGACTTAAAAAACAAAAGAGAGGTTAATTCAACCTCTCTTTTCAATTTAAATTTTAGGGACAGAAATATAAGGAATATCACTTTCTTTGACAAGTTGGTTTAATTCATTTACATCCGTATTAAAAATTCCTTTCAGTTGAACTAATTGCTCATCAATAAGTTGAAAAAGTTCCTTTTTAAATACCATCATTTGATTGGTTGGTTTAAAATCGCCTAATGAAATCAAAGCATTTAAATGTCCTAACTTGTTGTTTAATTTGATTGGAAAATTTAAAGGATCTTGAGAACTTCTATTCTTAGTCTGATACAATTCATTTTCAACTTTAGAAATACTTTCTTCCATAGATTTCATTTTATCAGTAATTCCCTTGTATTTCTCCTCTTTTCCAATTATTGATTTTAAATGTTTTAACTGATCTCTTACTTTTCCAACTTGTTTTAATGATTTGTGTATTTCAGTTAGTTTTTCCTGAACACTTAGTGTAAAGTTAAATTGCGCTTCCATATCTTCAATTGAACTCGTGCTTCTTGGGTCTTTTAAAATTTCAAATTCCTGCTCTGAAACAGTATTGTTATTTTTTGTTAAAATAACTTTATACGTTCCGGGTACGGCGGTAGGACCATTAAGAGAAGCCCACCATAAAATCATTCCATCTACTTTTTCAGCATCAGGATAACGCATGTTCCAATTAAATAAATTAGCACCTTTCTTTAAAACTAACTTTTCTTGATTTTTTTCTTTGTCTGGTTTTGATGAAAATGTTTTGATAAGTTTACCACTTTTTTCATAAAAATTTAAGCTAATGATTTCCTTTTGAATAGTATCTTTTACAAAGAAATGAATCGTTACCCCACCTGGATGATTTTCTCCTTCAGTTCTAGATTTACCTCTTGAGTTTCCTCCCATTCGATAGCTATTCATAGGTTTATATAAAATCTCATTTTGAGAAGTAATTTCTGTTGATAGTTGATGTAAAGGCGTTAAATCATCAATTATCCAGAAAGAACGACCTTGAGTTGCAGCAATCAAGTTGTTATTTTTAACACTTAAATCGGTAATTGGAACAATGGGTAAGTTTAATTGAAACGGTTTCCAGTTCGCGCCATCATCAAAACTAAGATACATTCCTCTTTCTGTACCGGCATAAAGTAAACCATTTCGTTTAGGATCTGCTCTTAGAGTTCTTGTAAAATCTTCACTTTTGATTCCGTTGGTAATTAATTTCCAAGTTTTACCATAATCAATTGTTTTATAGATATACGGATTGTAATCGCCTAATTTATAACGTGTTCCTACAATATAAGCGCTTCCTTTTACAGTTGGATGAACTTCAATACAATTAAACATCATCCATTCAGGCATCGATTTAGGAGTTATATTTTGCCAAGTTTTACCATTATCTCTAGTTATATGAACTAATCCATCATCAGAACCAGTATAAATGACACCTTCTTCAAGAGGTGATTCGGTTGCAGCAAAAATAGTTCCGTAATACTCAACTCCTGTATTGTCTTTAGTAATTGGTCCACCTGACGCTTTTAGTGTTGATGGATCATTTCTGGTTAAATCAGGTGAAATAGTTTCAAAGGTTTGTCCTTCATCATAAGTTACATGAACATGATTGGAGGTAGTATATAATTTCTTCGGATTATGTGGCGAAAAGAAAATGGGGAAATTCCATTGAAAACGAAATTTGGCATTTTCTGCACCATGTCCCATCGGATTGTCTGGCCAAACATTAATAGCTCTTATTTCTTTTGTTTGATGATTTACACGGGTTAAAAATCCGCCATAACTTCCACCATAAACAATATCATTATTTAAAGGATCAACAGCAATATGAGCGCTCTCTCCACCAGCTGTTTCTTCCCAATCGCGTTCAGAAATACTATTTCCTTCAGTTCTATATGATATACGAATAGTTGAATTATCTTGTTGAGCACCATAAATTCGATATGGAAAATGATTATCTGTTACCACTCTATAAAATTGAGCCGTTGGTTGGTTGTGGTAGGTTGTCCAATTTTCTCCACCATCAAAGCTAATTTGTGCCCCACCATCATCAGCTATAATCATTCTTTGGTTATCTTCTGGGGATATCCATAAATCGTGGTGATCACCATGTGGTGCATTGTAACTTTTAAAAGTTTTACCACCATCGGTAGATTTATGATAATTAACATTTACTACATAAACAATATTATCATCTTTAGAATCTGCATAAATTCTGGTATAGTACCATGCACGTTGGCGTAAATTTCTATCACTGTTAATTAATTTCCAGTTTATTCCACCATCAGTTGTTTTATAAACTCCTCCATTCTCATTTTCAATTAGAGCATAAATAATATCAGAATTATTAGCAGCAACAGTAACACCGCTAATTCCCCATAAACCTTTAGGTAATCCATTATTTTTTGAAATATTGGTCCAGGTTTCTCCTTCATCAACACTTTTCCACAGAGCAGAACCATCTCCGCCACTTTCTAAACTATAAGGAGTGCGGCGAATTGCCCATGTTGAAGCGTATAAAATTCTTGGATTACTTGGGTCGATAATTAAATCAATAGCACCAGCATTTGAATTTGAAAAAAGTACTTTTTTCCAATTTCTTCCGCCATCTATAGATTTATAAACACCTCTTTCTTCAGATGATTTATATAAATCTCCTAAAACAGCAGCATAAACAATATCTGAATTTTTTGGGTGAATTCTTATTCTTGGGATGTGTCGTGAATTTGGCAAACCTATATGTTTCCATGTTTTTCCAGCATCTTCAGTTTTCCACATACCATCACCTGAAGAAACATTGCCTCTAACCGTTTTTTCGCCCATGCCAACATAAATAACATTTGGGTCGGATTCACTTACCGAAACAGCTCCTACAGATCCGCCAAAAAAACCATCAGAAATATTTTGCCAAGTATTTCCACCATCTATAGTTTTCCATACTCCACCACCCGTAGAGCCAAAGTAAAATAAATTGGGTTTGTTGGCAACACCTGTTACCGTAGCACTTCTACCTCCTCTAAAAGGGCCAATATTCCTCCATTGAATTGAGTTATATGTTTCTTCCAGATAATTAACTTTTATTGGTTTTTGTGCATTTACATTAATTGTAAATAAAATAAAAAATGTAAAAAAATGAAGGCAATGAATTTTTTTCATAATTTAAAGTTTAGAAGTAGTTTGATGATATCTGTAAATCTATTAAAATATTTTAAATTAGTGGCCTTATAAGAAAGTATGTTAGCACAAACTATAAGTTTAGATTATCGCAATCAAAATCCATCTGGAGAAATTATTATTACCGGCTCAAAAAGTGAATCAAATAGATGGTTAATTCTACAAAAACTATGGGGAAATATAGTTATTGATAATTTATCAAATGCTGAGGATACTCTATTGTTGCAAAAAGCATTGCTATCTGAAGATGAAATAATAGATATTAATCATGCAGGAACTGCTATGCGTTTTTTGACTTCTTATTTTGCTTCAACAGAAGAAAGAAAAGTAATTTTGACGGGTTCTGATAGAATGAAAAATAGACCAATTGCTGTTTTGGTTGATGCATTATTAAGTTTAAATGCAGAAATTTCTTATCTAGAAAAAAATGGATTTCCTCCTTTAAAAATTACTGGAAAAAAATTGTATAAAAACTGTGTTACTTTAGCCGGAAATATGAGCAGTCAATACATCTCCTCATTATTATTGATAGCTCCAGCTTTACCAAATGGATTAACCATTAATTTTAATACAGAGATAACTTCTAGACCTTATTTGGATATGACAATTGCCCAATTAAAAGAAATTGGAGCAAATATATTTTGGGATAATAATTCATTAATAGTTGAACCATTAAAAAATTTAAGTAAAAAAGAGTTTAAAGTAGTTGTAGAATCTGATTGGAGTGCTGCTTCTTATTTTTATAGCACCATAGCATTAAGTAAAAATGGGACTGTAACTTTAAATTATTTTCAACAAAAAAGCAAGCAGGGAGATGCAGTGTTAAGTGAGATTTATAAATTATTTGGTGTTAGTACGACATTTAAAAACAATCAGATTTATTTAAAAAAAGATAAAAATTTTGAATGTCCTAACTCAATTGAACTAGATCTTGTCAATACTCCAGATATTGCTCAGACAATTGTGGTTACTTGTTTAGGCTTAGAAATAGATTGTGTTTTAACAGGCTTACATACCTTAAAAATAAAAGAGACAGATCGGTTACAGGCTTTAAAAAATGAATTAGAAAAATTGGGAGCTATAGTTGTTATTACAGAAAATAGCTTGCAGATGATTACTCCAAAACAGTTGAATAAAGAAGTTACAATAGAAACTTATCATGATCACAGAATGGCCATGTCATTCGCGCCTTTATCATTAAAAACACCTTTATATATTGAAGATGTAAATGTAGTAGAAAAGTCATATCCCGAATTTTGGAATGATTTTAAACAGCTATTTATTTAAGATTTAACAAAAACTTTGTAATCAAATACTTGACAACCCCTTGTTCAATGTTGTATATTTGCCCGCTGATTTTTTTGAAAATAAAACAATAAATTAATTTTAAAAGTCATTATTATTGTTTGAAAATATAAAAAAACGTT
>JAMPYA010000002.1 GCA_023700885.1 Flavobacteriaceae bacterium | reverse complement strand
TATCACAACCTCTCATAATTGATACAAAAGCACTTACTCCGTTAGAATTTAACCTAACCGGAGCAACATCTGCATAGGTTTCTTCTTTAGATAACAATACGTTAATTGCAGTTCTTCCATCTTCAATTTCTTCTAATAAATTGGGTAAATCGCGATAGGCATCAGGTCCCACCACTAAATCAACAATTTTTTCTTCTTCTAAAAATTGTTTTTTCAATCGTTCTGCCATACAACCCAATACACCAACTTTCATGGTTGGGTTTATTTTTTTGATAGAATTGAATTTTTCTAATCGTTTTCTTACGGTCAATTCTGCTTTTTCGCGTATAGAACAGGTGTTAACTAAAACTAAATCTGCTTCTTCTAGATGTGGTGTGGTATTGTATCCTAAATCAGATAAAATAGAAGCTACAATTTCGCTGTCATTTACATTCATCTGGCAACCGTAACTCTCAATATATAATTTTTTAATATTTTCTTTTTTGGAAATCGTTAACAAGGCACTTCCTTGAATTTTCTCATCAATATATTTTTCGTTCGACATTTTTAAATCATTTAGGGGGCAAAGATACAATCATTTTTTATTTTCTGCCAATATGTCAGGCTTAAAAAATATTGAAAAGTGAACATTTTTGATGTTTTTCTGTTCGAATTATTAAGTGGAAAGAAATAAATAATCTTTTTTATTATGTCTTACATTAACTTAAAATACAGATAATCAATGCTTAGTAATCTTGTTGAGAAATAATTTGACTTAAATTTTAACGAGTATTAAACCAATTACTCAAAAAAACTATATACTTTTGTCGTTGTAAAATAGAGAGATGGCAAAGAATTTAATTATAGTTGAGTCGCCGGCAAAGGCAAAAACAATCGAAAAATTTTTAGGAAAAGACTTTCAAGTTGAGTCTAGTTTTGGACATATAGCAGACCTACCTTCCAAAGAAATAGGAATTGATTTAGAACATAGTTTTGAACCAAAATATATTGTTTCTACCGATAAAAAAGCGGTTGTAAAGAAACTAAAAGATTTAGCAGATAAATCCGAAACAGTATGGCTGGCAAGTGATGAAGATCGTGAAGGAGAGGCAATTGCGTGGCATTTGTTTAATCAGTTAAAACTGAAGAAAGAAAAAACTAAACGCATTGTTTTTCATGAAATAACTAAAAATGCGATAGTAAAAGCTGTCGAAAATCCAAGATCTATTGACATCAATTTAGTGAATGCGCAACAAGCGCGTAGAGTTTTAGATAGAATTGTGGGCTATGAGCTATCTCCGGTTTTATGGAAAAAAATTAAAGGCGGATTATCAGCAGGACGTGTACAATCTGTTGCTGTTAGATTAATTGTTGAAAGAGAACGAGAAATACAAGCTTTTAAAACAAAAGCATCTTATAAAGTTGTTGCAGAATTTGAAAATTCAGATAAGAAAAAATTTACAGCATCATTGCCAAAGAATTTTGAAACAGTTACAGAAGCCCAAGATTTTTTAAAAAGCTGTTTCGGCACTCAATTTAAAGTAGCAGATTTACAAACAAAACCTGCTAAAAAATCACCTGCGCCTCCGTTTACAACATCAACTTTACAACAAGAAGCATCGAGAAAATTAGGTTATTCTGTGGCAAGAACTATGCAAGTTGCACAGAGATTGTACGAAGAAGGTTACATTACATATATGAGAACCGATAGTTTAAATTTATCAAACGAAGCAGTTAACTCAACTCAAGCAGAAATTATCAATAACTTTGGTGCAAAATATAGCAAACCAAGAGTTTATAAGTCTAAAGCAAAAGGAGCGCAAGAAGCTCATGAGGCTATTAGACCAACTAATATTAGTGTAAGTGTTATTCATGAGAATAGAGATTTAGATCGTTTGTATCAATTAATTTGGAAACGAACTATTGCTTCACAAATGAGTAGTGCCATTTTAGAAAAAACAACGGTTAAAATTATTAACAATAACAATAAATATGAATTTATTGCTAATGGTGAAGTGGTAAAATTTGATGGTTTTCTAAAAGTATATTTGGAAAGTTCTGATTTTGATGATGAAGAACAAGAAGGAATGTTGCCAAACTTAACGGTTAATGAAATTCTGTTAAACAATTATATCACTGCTACTGAAAGATATACTAAACCTCCTTATAGATATACTGAAGCATCTTTGGTAAAACAATTAGAAGAGTTAGGTATTGGTCGTCCATCTACTTATGCACCAACTATTTCTACTATTCAAAAAAGAACATACGTAGAAAAAGGAAGTATTGATGGTGAAGTAAGAGAATATCAACAATTATTGCTTCAAAATAATCATATTTCAAAAAGTACTTTATCAGAGAAAATTGGTTCTGATAAAGGAAAATTAGTGCCAACAGATATTGGGTACATCGTAAACGATTTTCTGTGTGAGAATTTTAAAGAAATTCTTGATTATCAATTCACAGCGAATGTAGAAGAAGATTTTGATGATATAGCCGACGGTAAAAAGGATTGGATTTCCATGATTAAAAACTTTTACAAACAATTTCATCCACAGGTAGAAAATGTTGAAGCTAACGCAGAGCGCGCTACAGGTTCAAGATTATTAGGTACAGATCCAGACAGTGGTAAAAATGTGTATGTAAGATTAGGTAGATATGGCGCAATGATACAAATAGGTGAAGCTACAGATGATGAAAAACCTCGATTTGCCAGTTTACTAGAAAGTCAATCAATAAATGATGTTAACTTAGACGACGCTTTAAAATTATTTAAATTACCAAAAGATTTAGGAATTTATAAAGATTTAAATGTAATATTATCTTCTGGTCGTTTTGGACCTTATCTATTGTATAATGAGAAATTTATTTCAATACCCAAAGGTGAAGATATACATGAAGTAAGTTTAGATAGAGCTATTGAATTGATTCAAGAAAAACAACAAGCAGATGCCCCAATTGCAACTTATAAAAATTTGCCAGTTCAAAAAGGTGTTGGTCGTTTTGGGCCTTTTATTAAATGGAATGATTTATTCATCAATGTAAGTAAAAAATATGATTTTGAGCATCTTTCTCAATCAGATATAGAATCTTTAATTGATGATAAACTTTTAAAAGAAAAAGATAAATTTATACACAATTGGGAAAATAAAGGTATTTCGATACAAAAAGGTCGTTGGGGACGTTTTTATCTTCACTCAAGGAAATTAAAAATAGAACTATCTAAAAATGTGAAAGTTGAAACGATGACTTTGGATGATGCAGAAAAAATACTCCAAGAGTTTAAATCGAACAAAAAAACAGCAAAAAAACCTGCTGCTAAAAAGAAAAAATAATATATCTTAACACCATTAGAAATTAACTTGATAATATGGTTGTTGATTATTTATCGCCTGTTTCAGATTCTTTATGTGATGAAATTAAACATCTTCACAGTCAATCTATTGGGAAATCAATAAAGATTCATTCCGTTAAAAACGGGCTCCCCGATTTGAATCATGCTAAACTTGCTATTATTGGTGTACAAGAAGGTAGGTTAGCTGTTAATAACGAAACAACAGGAGAAGGATTGGATATAATTCGAAAAGAGTTTTATCAATTATATCAAGGAAATTGGACTAGTTCAGTGGTGGATTTAGGAAACATTAATCAAGGAGCTGAGGTCTCTGATACTTATTTTGCATTAATTGAAGTTCTTCGTTTTTTATTAAAACGAAATATAATTCCAATCATTATTGGTGGCGAGCATGATTTAACTTATGCTAATTACAGAGCATACGATTTGCTTGAACAAATGGTTAATTTGGCCGTTGTTGATCATAAATTTGATTTGGGTGTAATTTCTGGTGAAATTAACTCTCAATCTTATTTAAGTAAGATAATTATGGAGCAACCTAATAACTTATTTAATTATAGCAATATTGGTTATCAATCTTATTTCGTTCCCCAAGATGAAATTGATTTGTTAGATTCTATGTATTTTGATAGTATTCGTTTAGGTGAAGCCAAAAAAATTGAAAATGTAGAACCCTTGCTTCGCGATGCAGATATTGTGAGCATTGATTTGAGTGTTGTTCGTCAATCTGATGCACCTGCCAATCAAAATGCTACTCCAAACGGTTTTTATGGAGATGAAATTTGTGCCGTAGCTCGTTATGCAGGTATTAGTGATAAAGTAACTTCATTTGGAATTTATGAATATAATCCTATTTTTGATAGAAATAATCAGACCGCACAATTAATAGCTCAAATGATTTGGTATTTTATTGAAGGAGTTAATTTTAGAGCTAACGATTATCCTTTTGGATTAAAAGAAAACTATCAAAAATATATAGTTCCTGTAGAAGATGAAGATTTGATTTTTTTTAAAAGTATTAAAAGTGGACGTTGGTGGTTTGAAATTAATATCAACGAAAATAATAATATTAAAAGAAAATCGTTAATACCATGTACTTATCAGGAATATGTAAATGCAACCAATCAAGAAATTCCTGAACGTTGGTACAAAACGATAAGAAAGATAATTTAAGTTGATTTAAGTTGTATATATAACGACTAAGTATAGTTATTACTTCAAAATATATTTTATATTTGTGAGTTAATACTGGCTTTAGATTAAATAAAGAGTTGTATTTTAGTATAAGATAAAAATTAATTATGAGGAGAAATACAGTTTATCTGTTGCTTATAGTAGCGTTTTTTTATAGTTGTGGTTCAAATGATCGAGGAGAATTAGTAGGGGCTAAAACCAAAACCAAATGGTATGGAGAAAAACCTTATGGAATGGTGCTAATACCTGGAGGGTCATTTACAATGGGTAGTCAAGATGAAGATGTTTCTAATGCATTTAATACACCTACAAGAACCGTAACAGTTAGACCATTTTATATGGATGAAACCGAAATTACTAATAGCGAATATAAAGAATTCGTTTTTTGGGTTCGTGATTCAGTTGTAAGAACTAAATTGGCATTATTAGCTGAAGAATTAGCTTATGGAAAAGAGCCTTCTAAAGAAGGAATTCAACGTTTTCAGTTTATGAACATTGATACCACAAAAGCTTCTCCTTATGTTAAATATATGTTGAAATACTATGGAAGTTTAGGAGATTTTAATTCACCAACTCAAGGAAAAGTACTTAATTGGAAAGAAAAACTAGATTGGAGTCCAAATCGTTTTACTGATGAATACTATGCAGAAGTAATGGACACTATGTTTGTTCCAATTGATGAAAGCATCAATGGACGCAAAATGATTGATGTTAAAAAACTTAAATATAGTTACGCATGGTTAGATATTGAGTCTGCCGCAAAAAGTACCGGTAACAGAAAAGATTTTATTAGAAAAGAAGTTGTCAATATTTATCCAGACACTACTGTATGGGTAAAAGATTTTAATTATTCATATAATGATCCAATGCATCAAGATTATTTTTGGCATGAAGCCTATGCAGATTATCCAGTTGTTGGTGTGAGTTGGAAACAAGCAAAAGCTTTTTCTAATTGGAGAACTAAAAAGAAAAATGATTATTTAAAATCTAAAAAACATCCAAGTACTGTTCCGCAATTCAGACTTCCAACCGAAGCTGAATGGGAATTTGCAGCAAGAGGAGGATTGAATTTTGCCATCTATCCTTGGGGAGGCCCTTATACAACTACAGACAGAGGATGCTTCTTAGCAAATTTTAAACCTAGTAGAGGTGATTATGCCGTTGATGGAGCTCTTTATACTATGGAAGCAAAATCATATAACCCTAACGGATTTGGGCTTTATAATATGGCTGGAAATGTTTCTGAATGGACAAATTCTGCCTATCAGGAATCATCTTATAACTTTGGAGCCACCATGAATCCAAACGTAGAAGATGCTAAAAATAATAGAAAAGTAATAAGAGGAGGTTCCTGGAAAGATGTTGCGTACTTTTTACAAGTAAGTACAAGAGATTTTGAATATGGTGATTCAGCAAGAAGTTATATAGGTTTTAGAACTGTTCACGATTATTTAGGAACTAATTTAACGGGAAAAAAAACAAAAACTAGAAAAAATAAATAACCCCAATCATTAAATTTTAAAGTTTATGGCACAAGCAAAATCAACTAAAAAAATGTTTAACATGGCCTACGGGTTAGGTGCATCTGTAGTAATTATTGGAGCTCTATTTAAAATTGCCCACTGGCCTTACGGTACAATAATATTAACAATAGGAATGATTGTAGAAGCAATAGTATTCGCTATTTCTGCTTTTGAACCCATTGAAGAGGACATGGATTGGTCTCTAGTTTTTCCTGAATTGGGGAAGGATAAAACAGGAAAAAGATCTTCATATGAATCTGATGATGTTGAAGGTATATTAGCACATAAGTTAGATGATTTACTTAAAGATGCTAAGGTTGATGCAGATTTATTGAAAGGATTTACAGCCAGCATTCAAAAATTAGAGGGTGCTGCAAAAGAAATTGCAACAACCCATGACTCAATATCAGCAACAAGTAAGTACAGTGAACAATTAACTTTAGCAGCAATTCAAATGGAAGCTTTAAACAAGTTATATAGTTCACAGGTAGAAAATGCTACTCGTCAAGCTGAAATAAATAATACTTCTGCAGCAAATGCAGAACGATTAAGAGAACAAATGGAATCGTTATCAGCAAACATGGAATCACTAAATGCTGTTTATGGTAAAATGTTGTCGGCTATGTCCAACAAATAATATAAGTAGATAGAACATTGGTATTCATAAAAACAAAATAGAAATGGCTGGAGGACAATTATCACCACGGCAAAAGATGATTAATCTTATGTACCTTGTGTTTATTGCAATGCTTGCAATGAATATGTCTAAAGAGGTGCTATCATCTTTTGGTTTTCTTAATGAGAAGTTAGTAGAAGCAAATATAAAATCAGACCTTAAAAATACCGTTGCATTTAATGGGTTATCTCAGAAAGCAGCTGAACAAAAAGAAAAATATGAACCTTTAAGAGTAAAAGCTGAAAATATTAGAAAGTTATCTACAGATCTTTATAATGATATTGAAGCGCTTAAATCTCAAATGACTGAAAAATTACCTGATAAAAAGGATTATGAAGTAATGGACCAAAGTGCATTTTTAGATGAATATTTTTTTGATGGTGATGGATATAGTAAAAATGGAGATGAATTTGTAGCTAAAATTGATAATTATAGAACTTCTTTAGAAAAAATATTGGGACCAGATGCCAAGCATTTAACTAATGTATCTAATGAAAGATTTAATACTTCAGATGTTACTACAAGAGAAGGTAAAAGTAAAAAATGGTTAAAATATCATTTTGAAGCATTTCCACTAATAGCATCTTTGACAAACTTAACTCAAATACAGATGGATATTAAAACCACTGAAACTGAGGTATTAAGTGAATTGCTTCAAGGTCAATTAATTAGCGATGTTTCTATGACTAAGTATGAAGCAATTGTAATTCCTGAAAAAACGGCCTTTTTCCAAGGAGAAATGTTTAAGGGTAAAATTGTTCTTGGAAAAGTTGATCCAACTTTAAAACCTACTAGTGTTGAAATAAATGGTAGAAATATACCTGAAAATAAAATAGAAGCAGGTCAAGTTTTACTTGAATTCCCCTCTGGTAATGTTGGAGAAAATACCATAAGGGGAAAATTTGTTTTCATGGAAAATGGAAAACCAGTAGAAATTCCTATTTTAAGCACTTATGCAGTTGTTTCCAAACCAAATAGTGCCGTAGTTTCTGCAGATAAAATGAATGTTGTGTATAGAGGTGTTGAGAATCCGATTACCATATCAATTCCTGGTGTTCATGATAATAATGTAACTGCTTCTGCCCCTGGTTTAAGAAAATCAACTGGTTTAGGAAAGTATATTTTAAGCCCTGAAACAGGAAGTGAAGTTTCAATAAAAGTATCAGGAAAACTACCTGATGGTTCTGTTGTTTCTTCAGGTCAAACCTTTAGAATTAAAGACATTCCTGCTCCAACTGGAAGTGTTCGTATGGAATATGGATCATTAAGAATGCCTAGAGAAAGTTTAGCAAAAGCAACAATAGGAGCAGCAATTCCAGATTTTGAATTTGATTTAAATTTAGTAATTAGTGGATTTAAAGTTAAAGTTCCAGGTCAAGCTACTGTAATTGTTAATGGTAGCAAATTTGATGATCAAGCTCAAAAAGCCTTACAACGTGCAAAAATTGGTGATATTATTCTCATTTTTGACGTTAAAGCCCAAATTCAAAACAATTCATCTTATAAATTAAAAAATGTTTTGCCAGTTAGTATTGAATTAACAAATTAGAAAAATGAAGTTTATTAAAAATATAATCCTGATTTTAATTTTATTCATCACAACCAATAGTTTGTGGTCTCAAGCAAATTTATTAAATGCTAAAGATCCTAGTGAAATTGGAAAAAAGAATCAAAAACAATTAATTGCAGATAATGATGAGCCATTACCTTATGGTTTTGTCGATGATAGAGATATTCTTTGGTCTAAAGTTGTTTGGGAGTATATTGATTTAAATGAGCGATTAAATTTGCCTTTATATTACCCAACCGAAAGTAACCAGATAAGTTCTGACAGACGATCACTTTTTGAAACTTTGTTAAATGGTATAAATACTGGGAAAATTACACAGGTATATGATGATGATTATTTTACTCAAAAATTAACTGCTGCAAATATTTCAAAAAGATTAGTAAGAGTTGATACTGCAGATGGTGGATTTGCGGTTTTAAATACGAACCCTAATGCTAATATTGAAGAGTATATTGATAGAACTGCATTGACATCACAAAGTATTATAGGCTTCGAGATTAAAGGTGTTTGGTACTTTGATAAGAAACTAGGTGAATTAAAATATAGATTATTAGGTATTGCTCCTATGGCACCAGATATTCAACGAATCGGAAGAGGAGGTGATCCAAACGAGAAAATACCCGTATTTTGGGTTTATTATCCAGATGCTAGAGATGTTCTACATCGTATGAAAATTTTCAATCCAAAAAATTCTGCGTATCCAATTTCTTTTGATCACGTTCTAAATTCACGCAGATTTAGTGCAGTAATTACAAGAGAAGAAAATATTTATGGCAATCGTAAAATATCTGATTACATAAGAGGTAATTCATTATTCCAAGTTTTAGAGGCTGAGAAAATTAAAGATGGAATTCGAAATAAGGAACTTGATATGTGGAATTATTAATTCCTAATAAATTCAAAACTCTCGCTGGTCGAGAGTTTTTTTATATCTATTCATTCTTCTTTCAATAAATTTAAATTCAATACTTTTGCAAAAAAGGATTCAATTAACAGTAAATGCTGAATATTCACAATTTAACGATTTCATTTAGTGGAGAAGATTTATTCTCAGAGATAACTTTTAAAATTGATCGTGGTCAACGAATTGGTTTAATTGGTAAAAATGGAGCAGGGAAATCTACTCTTTTAAAAATTATTACAGGGGAACAAGAATATGATGCCGGAAGTATAGCAATAGATAAAGAAATATGTATTGGATTTTTAAAACAAGATATTGATTTTGAAAAAGGATTTACCATTTTAGAAGAATCTTATAAAGCATTTACAAAGTTAGAAAAACTTGAATCTGAAATTAATGCAATTAACAAAGAACTTACTGTTAATCAAGATTATAATAGTGATTATTACAATCAATTAGTAGATAATTTAAGTGATTTAAATCATAGATTTGAATTATTAGGAGGTTATAAATACCAAGGTGAAACGGAAAGAATTTTAATTGGATTGGGTTTTAAACGGGAAGATTTTGATAAGCAAACAGACACTTTTTCGGGTGGCTGGCGTATGAGAATTGAATTAGCAAAACTACTATTACAAAATAATGATATTTTACTTTTAGATGAACCTACAAATCATTTAGATATTGAATCAATTGTGTGGTTTGAGAATTTTCTAAAGACTTATCCTGGTGCTGTAATCTTAGTTTCACACGATAAAATGTTTTTAGATAATGTTACCAATCGAACCATAGAAATTTCATTAGGTCAAATATATGATTATAAAAAACCTTATTCAGAATATCTTCTTTTAAGAAGTGACATTAAAGAAAAGCAATTACAGGCCCAAAAAAATCAAGAAAAGGAAATAAAACAAACAGAACAACTTATAGAAAAGTTTAGATATAAAGCCTCAAAAGCAGCATTTGCGCAGTCTTTAATTAAAAAGTTAGATAAAGTTGAACGAATTGAAGTAGATGATGAAGATAATTCGGTAATGAATATTAAGTTCCCTTTATCAATTCAGCCTGGAAAAGTGGTTTTCGAAGTGGTCGATGCTTCTAAAAATTATGGCGATAAAAAAGTATTAACCAATGTTAATATGTTAATTGATAGAGGCAGTAAGATTGCTTTTGTAGGTCAAAACGGGCAAGGAAAAACAACTCTTGCAAAAATGTTAGTAAAAGAAGTAGCGTTTCATGGTAAAATTATTCATGGACATAATGTTCAAATTGGATATTTTGCTCAAAATCAGGCAGATTATTTGGATGGTAATATTACAGTTTTAGAAACGATGGAAAACGCAGCTAACGAAAGTAATAGATCTAAAGTGCGTGATATGCTTGGTGCATTTTTATTTGGAGGTGAAGAAGCCGATAAAAAAGTAAAAGTTTTATCAGGTGGAGAGCGAAACAGATTAGCCTTATGCAAAATGTTGCTTTCTCCGTTTAATGTTTTAATAATGGATGAACCTACAAATCATCTAGATATTGCTTCTAAAAATGTTTTAAAACAAGCTCTTATTAATTTTGAAGGCACACTGATTTTAGTTTCTCATGATCGAGATTTTTTACAGGGACTTACCAATAAAGTATATTTTTTTAAAGATCAAAAAATTATTGAATATTTAGGCAATATCAATGAGTTTTTAATGCAACAAAATTTAAATAATTTTAGAGAAGCTGAAAAGAAAACTGTCATAAACATTCAAGAAAATAGTAGTGGTAAAGAAAATTATATTCAAAATAAGCAATCTGAGAAGGAAATTAAACAACTCAAAAATAAGCTGAATAAGTTTGAAAAAGAAATTGCTAAAATTGAAGAAGAAATAAAAAATATTGAAACACAGTTAGCTAAAAATTTAGTTGAGGTAACTCCAGAATTCTTTGCAAAATATCAGACTAAAAAAGATCAACTAGAGCAGTTAATGGATGATTGGACATTGTGCGCAGATTTACTTAGTTAAATTTATTTTGAAATAATTAACACTTTTCGAGGTGCTAAAAATGGCTTTTAATAGCGGAATTAGTTATTTTTAGCAAAAAATTGAAAGAGAACATACTTTAAATAGTTAACATGAAAATTAAAATATTCTTATATAGCATTTGCTTATCAGTTCTGGTGTCTAGTTGTTATTCTAAAAAACAGGTGTATTATCCGCAACAAACGACAAATAAATCAGTTACCAAAAAACCTGTAGAATCTGTTATTTCTACAAAAGAAGATGTAAAAACTGAAGTAAGAAATAGCGGTTATGCCAGAGAAATATTAGAACGTAAACCTCAGTTAAAAATAGCGACACTTTTATACATAGATGTATTTTCTGGAGAAGCTATGGCAGAAATGCGAAAATTTAAAATACCAGCAAGTATAAAATTGGCTCAGGCAATTGTAGAATCTAATAGTGGTCAAAGTCATTTATCACTTAAATCTAATAATCATTTTGGAGTAAAATGTCATAAAGAATGGGAAGGTCAATCTGTTTCTCATGATGACGATTCTTTAGGCGAATGTTTTAGAAAATATGATGACCCTAAACTTTCTTTTATAGATCACTCAGCATTTTTAACAAGCCGTTCGCGTTATAGTAAATTATTTACTTTTAAAGAGAATGATTATATTTCTTGGGCTTATGGATTAAAGGAAGCCGGTTACGCTACAGATAAATTATATCCTTTAAAATTGATTAAATTAATAGAAGACTATGAGTTATATCGCTTTGATGAACAGGTTTTAGGATATTCAACAAAAGTTCAAACCCCTGATGTTATTGCTGTTATAGAGCACGAAGTTATTAAAGGAGACACGCTTTATTCCATTTCAAAAAAATATAATTTTACGGTAGAGGAGTTGATAAAGCTTAATAATTTAAATGGAAATCAACTGTCAATTGGTCAAAAATTAAAGGTATCTAAATAAAAAAACTCAGATTTCTCTGAGTTTTTCAATCAAAAAACCTATTAACTAATTAACTAACTTTATTTTAATTTTGCTTACGCAGAGCTCCTTTTTGGCGATACTCTGAACGTTTATTTTGAAATAATTTTTTTCTATTTAACTGTTCTTCTCTGTGATTTTCTTTCCAAACTTTGTATTTTTCTTCGCCCAAAATGCGTTTCATTTCAGCTTGATGATTTTTTTGTTCATCTAATCTTTTCAATTCTTTTTCATATTTTTCATCAGAAGTAAAAGCTTTATTTTCAGATTTTCTAGCTTTCATTTCTGCTAAGTTTTGTTGTCTTTTTTGAGCTAATTCAAGATTTAAATTATAAATCTCTTTACGTTGTTTTTCGTTTAGCTCAAAATCTAACTCCATTTTTTTAGTTTGAAGTTCTGCAATTTGTTCAGGAGAAAATTGCTGTTTTTGTTCCTGTAAATTCTTTTGTTGTGCGTTTACATTAAAAAGTATGGTAAATGCAAAAAGGCTTAATAAAGTTCTCATAAAATTTAAGATTTAATTTACCTTTTTGACTATCAAAAATCTTTATGGTTTAATTCAAAATTGTACTTAACAAAATTTTAACTTTCACACAAACAGAATAATAATCGTATTTTTGCATCGACATGAAAAATTACCTGCTTTCAGATTGGTTACCAACAACCAAAAAAGAAGTTTCCATTAGGGGATGGGAAGCGCTTGATGTCATTTTATTTAGTGGTGATGCTTATATTGATCACCCTGCATTTGGACCTGCTGTAATTGGTAGAATATTAGAGAGTTACGGTTTAAAAGTGGCCATAGTTCCACAGCCCAATGTAAATGATAATCTTCAAGATTTTACCAAATTAGGTAAACCTAGATTATTTTTTGGTGTTACTGCAGGAAGTATGGATTCTTTAGTGAATCATTATACCGCTAACAAAAATAGACGAGATAATGATGCTTATACACCTGGTGGAGAAATTGGGCACAGACCAGATTATCCTACAATTGTGTATTCTAAAATAATAAAGCAATTTTACCCTGATGTGCCTATTGTAATTGGTGGAATTGAAGCTTCGTTAAGAAGAGTTACTCATTATGATTATTTATGTGATCATTTAAAACCTTCTATTTTAGCAGATTCTGGCGCCGATTTATTGGTTTACGGAATGGGAGAGCAGCCACTACGCGAGATTGTCACTTTATTGCAAAAAGGAGTTCCATTTACTTCATTGAAAACTATAAATCAGACTGCATTTCTAATAGATGATGAAAGCGATTTACCTAAGAATAAAAATTGGGAAGATGTTATTATTAATTCACATCAACAATGTTTAGAAGATAAAAAAGCTTATGCTGCCAATTTTAAAATTATTGAGCAAGAGTCAAATAAATTAAATGGAAGAAGAATTTTACAAAATATTGGCAATAAAAAGTTGGTAATCAATCCGCCTTTTAAAACCATGACTGAAGCTGAAATTGACTTTTCTTTTGATTTGCCTTATACAAGACTCCCACATCCAAAGTATAAAAATAGAGGGCTAATTTCTGCCTATGAAATGATAAAATTCTCTGTAAATATTCATAGAGGATGTTTTGGTGGATGTAGTTTCTGTACGATTTCTGCGCATCAAGGAAAATTTATTGCAAGTAGAAGTAAGGAGTCTATTTTGAAAGAAGTAGATGCACTTACAAAAATGGAAGATTTTAAAGGCTATTTATCTGATGTTGGAGGTCCTTCTGCAAACATGTATAAAATGCATGGAAAAGACATGAGCATTTGTGAAAAATGTATAGCACCTTCTTGTATTTCTCCAACCGTATGCTATAATTTAAACACCGCTCATCAACCCATGATAGATTTATATCAAGCTATTGATAAGCATCCTGGGATTAAAAAATCGCATATAGGAAGCGGAATTAGATATGATTTATTAGTTCCTGAATTTAATAAAAAAGCAGATCCAAAAGATTTAGAAAATTTTACTAAAGAAGTTATAACAAAACATGTTTCTGGTAGATTAAAAGTGGCTCCAGAGCACACATCAGATAAAGTGTTGAAACTAATGCGTAAGCCCTCATTTAGTAATTTTCATCTGTTTAAAAATCAATTTGATTTGGTGAATAAAAAAAATAACTTAAATCAGCAGTTAATTCCTTATTTTATATCTAGTCACCCAGATTGTGCACTTGAAGATATGGCAAATTTAGCAGCCGAAACAAAGGATATGGGTTTTAAGTTAGAGCAAGTGCAAGATTTTACCCCAACACCTATGACTTTATCTACTGTAATTTATTATAGTGGATATCATCCGTATAGCCTTAAAGAAATTCATACCCCAAAGACCAAAAAGGAAAAATTAGAACAACATCGCTTTTTCTTTTGGTATAAAAAAGAAAATCAGGCTTGGATTAAAAATGTGTTAGAAAAACTTTCTAGACCCGATTTATTAAAAAATTTACTTCCTGGTTTTGTAAATTCTGCTCCATCTCAACATAAAAATAAAAACCAAAATAGTTTTAAAAATAAATTTAAGTCTAAAAAACAATAAAATTTCTATAATTTAATAGGATTAGCTTCCTTAAAATTGCCTTATATTTGAACTACAAACCATATTATTAATGCCAAAATCTATACAGATGAAAAAGTTATTGTTGCCTTTTTTTGTGTTTGTTACTTTTATAAGCTATTCACAAAAAAATATAAAAGTTGATTTATCCAATCCAAAAGCAACTGTTTCTACACATTTAAAGTTTTTAAGTGATGAAAATTATTCCTTAGAAAAATCAGCTAAAGCTTTTTATAATTTAGACCCTTCTGAGGCTAAAGAAAATGCCAAAAAATTAAAAATGATTTTAACCGGTAAAGGCTTAATAGTTGATTATGATAAAATTCCTAATAATCCTAATTATATAGACACTACCATTGTAAATAAACCTCATAAATATTTGTTGTTTTCAAAACAATTGCCTCAAGTATATTTGGTCAAAATTGATAATAAATGGTACTATTCTGAAGAAACTGTTAGTGAAATTGATGTGTTATACAACGAAGTATATCCATGGTATACTCAATGGATTCATGAGTTAACACCCAATATTAGCAATCAAAAGATTTTAAATTTTGAGTTATGGCAATTAATTGCTGTTGGTATAATTATTTTAGGAACTACTTTACTTTATTTTATATTCAGAGAAATACTATCATTCATACTTAGAAAAGTACAGTTTATGGTATTTCATAAAAGAAATAGCAATATCAATGTCGCTTTAAGCCACATGGCTAGACCAATAGTGATGTTGCTATTGATATTTTTTATTGAAAAATTAATTCCTTCTTTAAAATTTACGACTACCATAAATTACTTTTTATTAGGAGCATTAGAAATTGTTGCAACTATATATTGGATTATAGTTTTTCTAAATTTAGTTAAGGTAATCATGAGTTTTTATGAGGAATATACTGAGAGGACTCAAAGTAAACTCGATGATCAATTAGTGCCAATTCTTAAAAACTTTTTAAGAGGTATCGTTTTATTTGTCGGATTTTTAAAGCTTCTTACCGTTTTTGGATTAGATCCAACAACCGTAATTGCAGGAGCTTCTATTGGAGGTATTGCTATAGCGTTTGCTTCACAGGATACGGTAAAAAATTTGATAGGCACTTTTATGATTTTCTTAGATAAGCCTTTCCATATTGGTGATTGGATTGTTGCTGAAGGAGTAGAGGGTACCGTAGAAGAAGTCGGATTTAGATCTACTAGAATTAGAGCTTTTGACACTTCTATATTTCAAATTCCGAACAGTAAATTAGCAGAGATAGTTGTTAATAACAAAGGATTACGACATTATAGACGCTATAAAACAGAATTAACAATTAGATATGATACCCCGCCAGAATTAATAGAGGCCTTTGTAAAAGGTGTTAGAGCATTAATTGTTTTACATCCAGATACTTTGTCAGATCAATACAATGTAGAGTTCACCGGTTTTGGAAACTCTTCATTACTGATTTTATTAAATGTGTTTTTTATTGAGTTAGATTGGAATGTTGAGCAATCGTCTAAACATAGATTACATATGGCCATTGTTAGATTGGCTAAAGAATTGGGCGTTGAGTTTGCATTTCCTTCATCTACTGTTATTATTGAACAATTTCCAGAAAAAAAAGGTGCTGATATGAAGTACAATTTATCGGAGGAAAAAATTATGAAAGCCATAGATAAATCAAAAGAACATTTTAAAAATAGTTTAGCAGATTATCCTTATAAAACTGAAGAATAAATTAAAAGAGCTGGTTGGCTCTTTTTTTTATTTTTTATTTAAATTAGCAAATGCTAATAAAACACCAAGTGCAATACCTAAAAGTGCAGCAAATAAGACTTGAAAATCAACGGGCAATAAAAAAGTAATGGTATGAGCTGGAATCCAAAAAAAAGGTATGGCTTTCTTAAAAGTGAAATTCCATTGAGTGTTCCAATCTAAATTTGAAAATATTGCTCCAAATTTTATAGGTGTAAAGAAGCCTTTTAAAGTTCCATGATTGTTCAGAATATGCGTGTCTGTAACTTTATGAAGCGTCATCATTACAGGTGCATAAACTAAATTCATGGCTACACTGATTGAAAAAGATATTCCAATTTTTTGTAAAGTAATAGGATTAGACATAGCTTGTTTAACTCCTTCAAATCCGATAGATTCTAAAAATATAGGTGTTCCAATAGCAAAAATTACAAAAGCAATTTTAATGGTAATACCAAGAAAACCCCAAACAATAGCTCTTGGTAAAACTCCAAACCCTTTTTGAAAATAATTTCCGGTTTTTATTCTCAAACCTATTAGTTCTCCTAAAGTTGCTAAAATGGCAAACTTGAGAAAACTAGCTATGAGTGAATGAAGTTGATTGAATTCTTTATAATAATGATAAAGATCTTTTGAAACGAAAAAAGGAAAAAACAACAGCACAAATAAACTTATAAAGATGAAATCGTGCTTTTTCATAGTTTCTATTTGTGCTGTTGAAATATTTAATTTTAATAATTAATTGCTTAATTCTACAATTAATCCGCTCTCAGTTTGAATAACTTTTACTAAATTGTTTTTAGTCAATCCTTTAATGGTTTTATCCCATTTTTTGCCACTCAATTCTGATTGTGATTTTAGATCATTCAAATCGATAGGAGCATTTGCTTTTATAATTTCAAGCACCGCTTTTTCTTCTTCACTTAATTCAACTGCTTTTTTTTCCGGACGCATTTGTGGAAAGAATAATACCTCTTGTATAGAGCTATTATTGGTCATTAACATCACTAATCGGTCAATTCCAATTCCGATTCCTGAAGTAGGAGGCATGCCGTACTCTAAAGCTCTTAAAAAATCTTGATCAATAAACATGGCTTCATCATCACCTTTAGCTGAAAGATTAAGTTGATCTTCAAAACGTTCACGTTGATCTATAGGATCGTTTAACTCAGAATAAGCATTAGCTAATTCTTTTCCATTAACCATCAATTCAAAACGCTCTGTTAATGCTGGATTAGAACGATGTTCTTTAGTTAAAGGACTCATTTCTTTAGGATAATCTATAATAAAAGTAGGTTGAATGTAATGATGTTCGCATGTTGAACCAAAGATTTCATCAATCATTTTTCCTATTCCGTAAGAATCTTCTACTTCAATATGTAATTTTTTGCACACTTCTTTCAGTTGATTTTCATTCATTCCTGCAATATCAAAACCTGTGTGCTCTTTAATTGCATCAAGTATAGGAATTCTTTTATAAGGAGCTTTAAAATTGATGATATTTTTACCAACAGTAACTTCTGTAGATTTATTTGAATCAATAGCCACTTTTTCTAGTAATTGCTCCGTCATTTCCATCATCCAATTATAATCTTTGTATGCAACATAGAGTTCCATAACAGTAAATTCTGGATTGTGAGTTCTATCCATTCCTTCATTTCTAAAATCTTTTGCAAACTCATACACAGCATCAAAACCACCAACTATTAATCTTTTTAAATATAATTCATTGGCAATTCTCAAATACAAAGGAATATTTAATGCATTGTGATGTGTTAAAAATGGTCTTGCAGCTGCACCTCCAGGGATTGGTTGTAAAATAGGTGTCTCAACTTCCAAATAATTTCTATCATTAAAAAAATTACGAATTGAGTTAGTTATTTTGGTTCGTTTTAGAAAAGTATCTTTTACGTGATCATTTACAATTAAATCTACATATCGCTGGCGATATCTCATTTCAGGATCACTAAATGCGTCATGAACTTTACCCTCTGCATCAATTTTTACCACCGGAAGCGGACGTAAAGATTTTGTTAAAATAGTAAGTTCTTTAACTTTTACAGAGAATTCGCCAACTTGAGTTTTAAAAACCTCACCTTTAATTCCTATAATATCTCCGATATCTAATAATTTTTTAAAGACAGTATTGTAAAGTTCTTTATCTTCTCCAGGAGCAATTTCATCTCTGTTGATATAAATTTGCATTCTACCAGATGAATCTTTCAATTCAGCAAAAGAGGCTTTACCCATGATTCTTCTACTCATAATTCTTCCAGCAAGTATAACCTCCGTACCTTCAAATTTTGAGAAATTGGATAATATATCATGAATATATGCTGTTGTTTTAAACGCTGCAGCTGGATAAGGATCAATACCTAATTCACGTAATTTAAGTAAAGATTCTCTTCGAATAATTTCCTGTTCTGATAATTGCATGTAAAATGTCTTAAATTTTAAAGTCGCAAAGATACAATCAATTCAAAAATAATGGAATTCTTTAAGCTAAAAAGTTGTTTTAATTGTTGTTAAAAGAAAGTTGATTTGAAAAAAGATGTATATTTGTTTGCTGTATTGAAAAATACAGTTTAGTTGTGTTGTTGGCATTTCGAAAGAGATGTCACGGTTTTAAGTAACCAATGAAAAGCTTCCCGTAGTTCGGGATGCTTTTTTTGATTTTAGAAACCTATAAATGAGGTTCTATTTTCCCAAAATATTTTAATAAACATTACTAAATATACAATTGAAACTAATAGTTTTAAACCTGTTGAAATGAAAAATCCAACAACAGATCCAAACGATGCTTTTAGCGCTTTTTGGGTATTTCTCCTTTCATTATAAAGTTCGCCAATAAATGCTCCCAAAAATGCTCCGATAATAATTCCAAAAGGAATAGGAATTATTAAGCCTATAAATAATCCTAAAGTGGTTCCTATCACACCATATTTAGAACCTCCAAATTTTTTGGTTCCCCAAGCCGGAATAACATAATCTAAAATTGTAACTAATATGGCTATAAATAATGTTATTCCTAATAAAGTATAATTTATAGGTACTATAGATGTTAAATTAATTAATAATAAGCCAATCCAACTTAGTGGAGGTCCAGGTAATATGGGCAAAATCGCTCCAAATAATCCTACTACAAGAAATAGAAATCCGACAATTAATAGTAAAATATCCAATTTAATTAAGTTTTAATTTAAATAATGTGTACAACTTATAAATTGCAAGTTAAAACAATAATAGAAGCTTGTTAAATAATCAATTTGCAAATCCAAAAAATAATGGTTTGGGACATAAAAAAACAAGAGTCTCAATTTAAGACTCTTGTTGAAAAAATGTTCTTAAATTAATTAAAACCCACTTACATTTAATCTACCTCCTGTAACACATTTATTACTTAATGAAGTATTTGGAACAGTACTGTTTAAAATGGCATTTTTAACAGTACTTACAGAAGCTCCAGGATTAGAGGATACATACAAAGCTACTGCTCCGGCTACATGTGGTGTTGCCATTGAAGTTCCGTTATAGCTGGCATAACCAGATACTACTTTTCCTTTAGATCTTACAGGAACTGTAGACCAAATGCCTGATCCGGGAGCGCCAAGATCAACACTATTTGCACCCCAATTAGAAAAGCTACTTAATGCTCCGGTATTGGTAATAGAGGCCACAGCAATAATATTTGAATTTAGATAAGAAGCAGGATAAGAAGGTGTTGTATCATTATTATTGGTTGCATTACCCGCAGCAGCAACAAAAAGAATACCTTGCAAATTAGCTCTTTCAATAGCATCATATAATCCTTGAGAGAATCCGCCTCCGCCCCAAGAGTTATTTGTTGCCACGATATTGATACCGCGTTGTTTTAAATCGGTAAAATAATCAACTGCTTTAATAGCATTTACAGTTGTACCACCAGTATTGCCTAAAAATTTAGCACTCATCAATTTAACATTCCACACTACACCTGCAACTCCTTTTCCGTTTCCTCCAACACCACCAATTGTACCTGCAACATGTGTTCCGTGGTCATCATCTACACCATCAAAAACGGTATTGTTGTTGCCGTCAAAATCCCATCCATATACATCATCAATAAGTCCGTTACGATCATCGTCAACTCCATTATTTGGAATTTCTCCAGTATTAGTACCGGCATTGGCGGCTAAATCTTCGTGGGTGTACATATAACCTTCATCGATAATCCCGATATAAACAGTGTTTGAACCAATTTTTCCATTAGCCCAGGCTTCTGCTGCTTGGCTGCCAAATTGGTTAGCTGGTGAGGAAGTATCACCGTACATGCCCCACAGAGATCCATTTGTAAAGTAAGTATCATTAGAAGTTGCAAAATGTTGATATATCCAGTTAGGTTCTGCATACTCTATTTCAGATAAGGTTTTCAAGATTTCGATAGCTTCGATAGTTCCTAAACTTGAGGTCACTAGCAAAAGTTCACCACTTTTACTTCCTTTTCTAGCATTGTCGGTTCTCATTGCACTTGTATTAATTAATTCGATGACATCGCCATTAATTAGCGACAAGGCATTTTCAACTGTTCTTCCGGTTGATTTATCCCCGTCTTTAAACTTAATAAGTACTTGATTTGGTACAAATCTTCCTTGTTCAAAGTTTTGAACTGATTCTGGAATTTCGTTGATGTCGTTTTCACAAGATACTGTGATTAGCAATACAGCTAATAGAATTGTAAAATAATTTGATTTCATGATGAAACTGTTAATTTTATTGTTAAAATAGTTTCAAATATATGAAGTTTGTGTTAACAAAAAAATAATATTAATTATTTAATTTATATTTATTATATATAATGTAATATAAATGAGTTTGCTTTTGTAAATCTTGGTTTAAACAGTACTGCTTAAATTTTTAAGATCGATAATTATAGTTTAATGAAGAGCTTTTTCTAAATGAAATAGGATTAGATTAATCTATAATTATCAATCTAAAAGAAATGAGCTAAAGTCAATTACACAACCTATTTAATTTTAATAAATAAAGACAAGATTTTTGTTAAAAAGATATTTGTAAAGACTTAAAAAATAGTAATTTTAGGCAGTAATTAGGATTTAATGAAAAAAATATTTTTCTTCCCTATTTTGTGGTTGATGTTTTTAACATCTTGTGAGTATTTAAGTTTTAAAAAACCGATGCAAGCAGACATTCCCGAAAAGGATACGATAGATTATGCTAAACTTGATGATTATCCTATTTTTCCTGAATGTGACAGTATACCATCTGAAGAAAAACAGCGTATTTGTTTTCAAATAAAAATGTCAAAATACATTTACCTGTCTTTAAATCAGTTGAATATAAATACCAAAACATACTTTAATGATACAATAATAGTTAAAATAATAGTGGATAAAGTTGGAAAAACAAAACTTTCCTCTATTCAAAAATCTGATAAAATAAGTCAAAATTTACCAAAACTGGATAGTATAATTAATGCAGGATTACAAGAATTACCGTTATTACAACCCGCCATTAAAAGAGGAATACCAGTTAGTGCAGAATTTTCTTTACCAATTGTAATTAAGACGGATTAAGCATTTCCCACAATTTATCTTTCAATTCAGTTAAACCTAGTTGGGCTACTGATGAAATAAATATATGTGGAACATCTTTTGGAAGTTTCTTTTTAATCTTTGTAAGCTCTTTATCATCTAATAAATCTATTTTTGTAATAGCTAATAATCTACTTTTATCTAATAACTCGGGATTGTGGAGTTTGAGCTCATTCAACAAAATTTCATATTCTTTTTTGATATTTTCTGAATTGGCAGCAACAAGAAATAATAGTGTTGAATTGCGTTCTATATGACGCAAAAAGCGAATTCCTAAGCCTTTTCCGTCAGCTGCACCTTCAATAATTCCAGGAATATCTGCAACAACAAATGTTCTAAAATCACGATATTTAACAATTCCTAAATTAGGTTTTAATGTTGTAAAAGGATAATCGGCAATTTTTGGTTTTGCAGAAGTTATTACGGATAATAAAGTAGATTTACCCGCATTAGGAAATCCAACCAAGCCAACATCTGCCAATACTTTAAGTTCTAGTAAAAACTCACCTTCTTCACTTGGCATTCCGGGTTGAGCATAGCGCGGAGTTTGGTTTGTAGAAGTTTTAAAATGCCAGTTTCCTAAACCTCCTTTACCACCTTGAATTAAAATTCTTTCTTCTTTATCTTGTGTTATTTCAAAAAGAATTTCATTGGTTTCAATATCTCTTATGATGGTTCCAAGAGGAACATCCATATAAACATCTTCGCCAAATTTACCACTACTTCTACTTTTACTTCCGTCACCTCCGTGTTCAGCTTTAAAGTGTTTTTTGAATTTAAAATGAAATAAAGTCCATAAATTTTTATCGCCACGTACAATTACATGACCACCTCTTCCTCCATCACCACCGTCTGGACCTCCTTTTAAGATAAATTTTTCTTTATGGAGATGAGCAGATCCTTTACCACCTTTTCCAGAAGATGCGTAGATTTTTACATAGTCAACAAAATTTCCTTCAGTCATTATTTCTCTCTTGTTTGTTTTTATTTTAGTTTTTAAAGTTGGTTAAAAACAACTTTTAAACGCTCAGTAATTTCTTCAATAGATCCAACACCGTTAACACCAAAATACTTTCCCTGAGCTGCGTAGTATTCTTTTAATATTGCTGTTTTAGTGTGATATTCATTAAATCTATTTCTTATTTTTTCTTCATCTTGGTCATCAGGTCTTCCACTTATTTTTCCTCGCTCTAATAAACGAGTAACCAAAATATCTTCTTCAACTTCCAACGCTATCATTCCGTTAATTGTTTCACCTTTTTCATTTAGAAATAAATCGAGTGCCTTTGCCTGTGATTCAGTTCTTGGGAAACCATCAAAAATGAATCCTTTTGCAGTTGAATTTTTTTCTACTTCAGCTTTTAACATATCAATGGTAACTTCATC
Organism: Flavobacteriaceae bacterium; assembly: GCA_023700885.1. GTDB lineage: Bacteria > Bacteroidota > Bacteroidia > Flavobacteriales > Flavobacteriaceae > JAGXRT01. Next base: position 17,898 of record JAMPYA010000002.1, on the reverse strand, counting down.
AGGAACTAAATTACCGGCATCCATATATGATTTTGCTAATTTACCTAGTTTAGTTTGATTTTGAATATTTTGTCTAAAAACATCACCTGTTGATATGTGAATCAAATTGAAAATATTTTTTAAAAATTCTGCTTGTGTTCCTTTACCGGCGCCAGGAGGTCCGAATAAAACTATATTTTTCATATTTAAAGTAGTAAGTTGATATACATCAGAAAGGTTTCTGCCCAAATCATCATAATCTAAACCGTATCCTACAATAAATTTATCAGGGATAGAAATAGCTATATAATCAATAGGTAATTTTTTTTTGTACACATCCGGTTTTAAGAATAAAGTGGCAATTTTAAGTTGTTTTACATTTTTATCTTCAAAAAGATTGAATATTTCTTGAAGCGTATTACCGGTATCTACAATGTCTTCTAAAATAATAACAGTTTTGTCTTTTACCTCTCCATTTAAACCAATAAGACTTTTGATAGAGCCTGATGAATTAGTGCCTTCGTATGAAGATAATTTTACGAAAGATATTTCGCACTGTCCAGGATAGTGTCTTAGCAAGTCAGCAGCATACATAAAAGATCCGTTTAGAATAGCGATAAACAAAGGAATTTCACCTTTTATATCTTTATGTATTTGTAATGCAACAGACTTAATAGCAATATCAATTTCATCTTTTGAAATGAAATTTTTAAAATATTTATCGTGTAATTTAATCGTATTCATCGTTGTATTTTTGGTATTTTATAAGGTAATATATTGTTTATTATTGCAATAGTTTTTGAAAGATGTCAAATTTACAAGGAAATTTTAACATTGTTGCTTGTTTAAAATATAATTTTTCATGAGGTATTGTTTCATGATGTTTGTATCCCCATTTTTGATACCAAAACTCTAAAAATTCTTTTTCTGGATGATTAAATGCAATGGGTTTTAATAATTCTAATTGAATGACTGAATAGTTGTTTTCATTAGCATATGATTCAACTGCTTTTAACAAAGAGTTTCCAATCCCTTTTTTTCGATGGCTTAATGAGCATGTTAACATCCCAAATCCAAGAGTGGTATTATTAAGAGGATAAATATGTACACAACCCGCTATTTCACTATTAAAATAAGCTACAATCATTTCTTCTTTAGAAATGAAGTTAGTTATTTCATCAATATTTGTTCTAGAGTAGCTCCCATCAGAAGGCCAGAATTCTCCCTCAGAAGCCTTGTAAACAGCATTTATTAACGCTGTTAATTGCTCAATTTCATTTTCTGAAATCGTTGTGCTTTGAAGTATTTTTAAATTAAACATCTTTTAAATAGAAAAAACCGCTCCAAATTTATTGGAACGGTTTTATTATTAAATCTTAAAATATTATTCTTTTTCTACTTTACCTTTTTTTACAAAATTAATAGTATCGTATAAAATTGGAGTTGCTACGTATAAAGAAGAGTAAGTTCCTACCAAAATACCTACAATTAAAGCAAACATAAAACCCTTTAGAGAGTCGCCACCAAAAATGAATATAGCGAACAAAACTATTAATGTTGTAAATGCAGTATTTATAGTTCTGCTTAACGTAGAGCTGAGTGCTTCGTTAATAATGCGTGCATATTTCCAATTTTTATGTTCCCCAACATATTCTCTAACTCTATCAAAAATAACAACGGTATCGTTCAAAGAATATCCAATAATTGTTAATATGGCAGCTATAAAAGATTGATCAATTTCGGTATTAAATGGTAAGTATTTATAGAATAGTGAAAATACAGAAATAACAATTAAAGCATCGTGGAATGAAGCAATAACAGCTCCTAAACTGTACTGCCATTTTTTAAATCTTAAAAGAATATATATAAAAATCACAATTAATGATCCGAAAATTGACCATTGTGCTGCGATTTTAATATCCGTAGCCATAGTAGGTTCTACTTTAATGGCATTCATTATCCCAATAGTTTGTCCATCGTACCCACCTTTAAATTGCTCTAAAGTCATATTAGCAGGAAGCGTAGATTTTAAGTTAGTATAGAGCAAGTTCATTACTTCATCATCAATTTCACTACCTTCTATATCAATTTTATACTTAGTTGTAATTTTTAATTGATTATCATCACCATAAGTTTTAACTTCGGGAGAACTTCCAAAAGCATTTTTTAACAGATTAGAAACTTCAGCTGGTTTTACAGCGTTTTCAAAACGTACGGTATAGGATCTACCTCCAACGAAATCAACTCCATAGTTTAATCCATTTACATAAAGAGAAATTAATCCGGCAATGATTACAGTTGACGAAAGTATATAGGCATATTTTCTTTTCTTAACAAATTCAACATGAATATTAGCAAACCATTTTTTAGTAAATTTAGTTGAAAATTTTAATGATTTTCCTTTTGCTGAATATGCTTCAATTAACAATCTTGTTATAAAAATAGCTGTAAACAAAGATGTTAAAATACCAATAATTAAGGTGTAAGCAAATCCTTTAACAGGACCGGTTCCAAATACATATAAAATAATTCCTGTTAAAAGTGTTGTTACGTTACCATCAATGATTGAAGAAAGTGCATTTTGAAAACCATCTTTTATCGCTTCTTTAGTTGCTTTTCCTTTTTCTTTTTCTTCTTTGATACGTTCAAAAATAATGACGTTGGCATCAACTGCCATACCAATTGTTAAAACGATACCTGCAATACCAGGTAAAGTAAGTACTACTCCAAAGGCAGTTAAGATTCCCATGATGAATAGTAAGTTTACAGCTAATGCAATATCAGCGTACCAGCCAGCTCTACCATAATAAAATAACATCCAAGTTAACACTAGAATAAATGCAATTAAGAAGGAACTTAAACCACTATCAATAGATTCCTGACCTAATGAAGGTCCAACAATTTCTGACTGAATAATATGAGCTGCAGCAGGTAATTTACCTGCTTTTAAAACATTTGCTAAATCTTGAGCTTCATCTACGGTAAAATTTCCAGAGATTGAAGTTCTGCCAGTTGTAATTGCATCATTAACTCTAGGCGCTGTATATACTTGATCATCTAAGACAACTGCTACAAATTTTCCTACATTTTCAGTAGTCATTTTCCCCCAAATTTTTGAACCACGACTATTCATGGTCATGCTCACTTCTGGATTTGCCCCAAGTTGATCGTATTGTTGAGAAGCATCTTCTATAACGTCACCTTCTAACGGAGCAATATTTTCGCGATTTCCTTTTATTGCATATAATGAAATTACATCAGTTCCTTTTTGAGCCTTTGCATCCCATAAGAATTTTGCATATCTCATTTCATCAGAAAGTAAAGCTCTTACTTCTGGCATTGATAAATATCTGTTAACAGTAGCCGTATCTTTTGCTGATGAAGTAGCAATTAATGAGCTTAATTGATTGGCATCCTGTGGAATATTTGGAGATAAAACAGCAAACAACTTGTTGGTAGTTGATGGTGTTTTAGCTATAGAATCTTTTACATCACCCAATAAGGCATCTAATTCTGATGATTTAGAACTTGCCGCAGTTTCAGTTTCATTTTTAAGAAGTTCTGTTAATAGACCATCGGCCTGAATTAAAAAATTAGCTGTTTCTTGGTTGCTATAAACTTCCCAAAATTGTAATTCAGCGGTACTTTGTAATAATTTTTTAACACGCTCAATATCTTTAGCTCCAGGTAATTCAATTAAAATACGTCCAGAATTTCCAATTCTTTGGATGTTTGGTTGAGTAACACCAAATTTATCAATTCGACTTCTTAAAACCTCAAATGCAGTACTAATTGATCCTGAAACTTCATCAGCAATAATTGGTTTAACTTCTTCATTAGTAAGTTTGAAGTTAATTTTATCGCGAAGAGACTTGTTTCCAAAAATACTTGGATCACTTAATTTAACCGTTCCGTTACTCAATTTATCAAACTCTTGAAAGAATAGGTTTAAGTATGTTTCGTCGCTCTTTTTTTGTGCTTCTGAAGCAGCGGCTAATGCCTTATTGAAAACCGGGTTTTTAGAATTATTTGACAATCCGATAAGAATATCCTTTACAGAAACCTGAAGAATAGCATTTATTCCACCTTTAAGGTCTAATCCTAAGTTGATTTCTTTGTTTTTGATATCATCATAACTAAATTGGGCGAATCCTAAATCAATAACAGGTTCATTAGCTACGGAGTCTAAATAAATTTTCTCTAGTGTTGATTTCTCGCGAACATCATTATTTTTTAAGTGAGCTTGTGCATAAACGCTGGCTTTTTCTTCTACATTCTTAGTGAACCAAGTAAATGACAATTGATACAAACTTACTATTCCGAAAAGAATAGCAAAAGCTTTAATAAGTCCTTTATTTTGCATTATGTTAAAATTTTAAATCTTAATTTTTTTCTGAACGTGCAAATATATAATTTCAAACACGAAAAGCCAATTCTTTTAGAGAAATTATACCAATTTAGTATTAAAATAATCAATACATTAAATAGAATTTAAGTCTATAATTTTCTAATTATTATATTTGCATCGAAAAATAGTTAACATGAAATATAAAACAGATATTGAAATAGCTCAAAGTAAAGAGCTAAAATCGATTAAAAAAATTGCTCAAAAACTTAATATTACTGAAGATGATCTTGAATTATATGGAAAATATAAAGCCAAGTTGCCTTTAAATTTAATTGATGATGAGAAAATTAAGCTTAATAATTTAATTTTAGTTACAGCTTTAACTCCAACTCCGGCTGGAGAAGGAAAAACAACTGTTTCTATAGGATTAACTGAAGGCTTAAATAAAATTGGAAAACAAGCGACTGTTGTTTTAAGAGAGCCTTCTTTAGGGCCGGTTTTTGGAATAAAAGGTGGTGCAGCTGGTGGTGGTTATTCACAAGTGGTGCCAATGGAAGATATCAATCTTCATTTTACTGGCGATTTTAACGCTATTGAAAAAGCCAATAATTTATTATCAGCTTTAATAGATAATAATCTGCAAAGTAAAACCCAAAATCTAAATATTGATGCAAGAACAGTTCTTTGGAAGCGTGTTATTGATATGAATGATCGTGCTTTGCGAGATATTACCATTGGATTAGGAGGAACAGCAAACGGGATTCCGCGTGAAGATGGATTTAATATTACTCCGGCATCTGAAGTAATGGCAATTTTATGTATGTCAAAAGATTTAAAAGATTTAAAAAAGCGTTTAGGCGATATTTTTATCGGATTTACTTTTGATAATAAGCCAATTTTCGCACGTGATTTGAAAGCTGAAAATGCAATGGCAATTTTATTAAAAGAAGCAATTAAACCTAATTTAGTTCAAACTTTAGAGGAAAATCCAGCAATTATTCATGGTGGACCATTTGCTAACATTGCACAAGGAACCAATACAATTATTGCTACAAAAATGGGATTATCTTTATCTAATTATGTTGTTACAGAAGCAGGATTTGGTGCAGATTTAGGTGCAGAAAAGTTTTTAAATATTAAATCAGCTTATGCAGGTTTAAATCCAAAAGCAGTTGTTTTAGTTGCAACTATTAGAGCATTAAGACATCATGGTGGTGCTAAAAAAGAAGAATATAATACACCTAATTTGAAGTTTGTTCAAAAAGGATTTGAAAACCTTGAAAAACATATTGAAAACATTCGAAAATTTAATATTGAACCAGTTGTAGCTATTAATTCATTTGTTAGTGATTCTGACGATGAAGTTAATTTTGTAATTCAAAAATGTGCTGATTTAGGTGTTCAAGCAGTTGTTTCTAACGGTTGGGCAAAAGGAGGGGAAGGAACCCAAGAATTAGCAAAAGCAGTTGTAAATGTTGTTGAAACTAAAGCAACTCAATACAAACCATTATATGATTGGAATAGTCCAGTAAAAGAAAAAATTGAAACTATTGCTCGTGAAATTTATGGTGCTGATGGTGTTGATTATGAGAAAAAAGCGGAGTTAAATTTAAAAAGAATAACTCGTTTAGGATTTGATCATTTTGCTATTTGTATGGCTAAAACACAAAAATCTTTTTCTGATAATGAAGTTAAAAGAGGAAGACCAAGAGGATTTAGAGTAACTGTACGTGAAATTGAAATAGCAGCAGGTGCGCAATTTATTATTCCAATATTAGGTGAAATGATGCGTATGCCCGGATTACCAGAAATCCCAGCATCTGAAGGGATGACTATAGATGATAATGGAGTAATTTCAGGTTTGTCTTAAAACAAAAAGAGGCTGCAACTGCAGCCTCTTTTTTATAGTTTATAAGATTTATAATACATTTTTTAAATCATCGTTCATAGATCTAACGCCATCCGAACTTTTTTTAAATAAAGCTTTTTCGGCATTGTTTAATTGGATATCAACAATTTGTTCAATTCCATTTTTTCCTATAATACAAGGCACACCTAAACAAATATCGTTTTGGTCGTATTCTCCTTCTAATAAAACAGAACAAGGAATTAATTTTTTCTGATCATTTACAATAGATTGTACCAAAACAGAAACTGCTGCACCTGGCGCATACCAAGCACTGGTTCCTAAAAGTTTAGTTAAAGTTGCGCCTCCAACCATGGTTTCATTGCTTACTTTTTCTAATTGTTCTGCACTTAAAAACTGATTTACTGGCACTCCATTTCTAACCGCTAATCTAGTTAGTGGAATCATTCCTGTGTCACTGTGACCTCCAATTACTAATCCTTCAACATCAGAAGACGGGCAATCTAAAGCTTCACTTAATCTGTATTTAAAACGAGCACTGTCTAAAGCACCACCCATACCTATAATTCTATTTTTTGGTAATTTAGTTGCTTTATGAACTAAATAGGTCATAGTGTCCATAGGGTTGCTCACAACAATGATAATTGTATTTGGTGAATATTGAATTAAACTTGAACTTACAGTATTTACAATTCCTGCGTTAATTCCGATTAATTCTTCACGAGTCATACCAGGTTTTCTTGGTATTCCACTTGTAATTACAACTACATCACTACCTGCTGTTTTTGAATAATCTCCTGTAGTGCCTGTAATTTTTGTGTCAAAACCGTTTAAAGTGGCTGTTTGCATAAGATCCATTGCTTTTCCTTCAGCAAAACCTTCTTTAATATCTACTAATACTACTTCTGAAGCGAAGTTTTTAATGGCAATGTACTCAGCGCAACTAGCACCTACAGCACCTGCTCCAACTATTGTTATTTTCATATAATTAAATTTTGTTTGATTTTTTATACTCAAAAATACAATATTTAAGATGAATAGGATGTATTAATTGTGACAAAAAAAGGATTGCTTTTTTTGCAATCCTTTTAATTTTTATATCAAAAATTATCGAATATTTAAATTAATAAAAAACAAGTCTATTTATCTAAAACTGAAAGCAATACCTGCAGATATGGTGTTATAATCTTGAATAGTATAATCTCCAAAAATTTTAAAGAATCCTAAACTTAATCTGGTTCCTAAAGTTGCTCTCATTCCGCTGGCTTTAAAATCTATATTTAACGGATTGGTTAAAATTACTTGTTTTGTATTATTAGGAGCTGGCAAGCTTGTGTTGTAATTTAAGTTATATGTTCCTTTCATTTTTAAATCAGATGTTCCTGCACTATACCCAATTCCACCATAAAAATTAATGATAGGAAAGTTTAATGAAGCAATTGCCTGTATAGTATAGGAATTTAAACTAAAGCTGGCTTCTTGGTTTGAGCCTTGAATTGAACTGCTATTTTGAATATTATAATTTACATCCATTTTGGTATAAGCGCCTAATAAAGAAATATGCAATGGTGTTTTTCCAATGATACCAAACCAATCGGTTATTTCTTTTTTTAAACCTATACCTAATATATTACCTGTTACATCATCAGACCTAACCTCTGGTACAAACCTGATCATGACATCAAATTGTTTTGGTAATCCCAAACTAAATTGAACGGATGGGGAAGGAACTGCGTTTAACGGTAAATCTTCTTTTATACCTCCAGGCATATTAAATTGAGCAGTAACTGTTTGTCCGTCAATAGTTGTGCTAACTTTAACAGGAGCTTCTAGGTTATTTGAGCCCGCTACGGTTGCTCCTGTAAGAGATGTTGAAGTTGTTGAAGTTGATAAACCTAGGTCTGCAAATTTAAAAATTTCATCTTTGGATGGCACCATTGAAGCGCTTAAGCTTATTGAAATATCAAAGCCAAATTTCTTGTGCGTTTTTGCAGAATGATACCAGCCGCTATTCATTCCGTATACTAATCCTTTCATTGCAGGATTCAAATAAGCTTCGGTTAATTTGTTAGCATCTTGTTTACTGGCTAATATAATAGCTTCTAGACCATCTTGAGCTTTCATATTAAAAATGAAAGATAGTAATAGAATTGTTAATGAGATTTTTTTCATATAATGGGGTTTAAGAATTAATGAATAAATTTAATAAAAAAAAGGACTATTTTCATCAAAAACAATCCTTTTTAGTCATTTACTTGAATATTAACTAAGCATCAATCTTAGCATATACTGCATTTTTTTCTATGAATTCTCTTCGTGGTGGAACTTCATCGCCCATCAACATAGAAAATACTCTATCAGCTTCTGTTAAATTATCTATGGTAATTTGACGTAATGTTCTAAATTCTGGATTCATGGTTGTGTCCCAAAGTTGTTCAGCATTCATTTCTCCAAGACCCTTATATCTCTGAATAGTAGTACCTCCACCCATTTTTTGGACTATCATATCTCGTTGATTATCATCCCATGCATATTCTTTTTTCTGTCCTTTTTTAACAAGATAAAGTGGGGGAGTTGCAATATAGATATTACCATTTTCAATTAATTCTTTCATATATCTGAAAAAGAATGTAAGAATTAATGTTGCGATGTGACTACCGTCTACATCGGCATCACACATGATAACTACTTTGTGATATCTTAATTTTTCAATATTTAGTGCTTTGCTGTCTTCTTCAGTTCCAATAGAAACACCCAAAGCAGTAAACATATTTTTTATCTCTTCGTTTTCAAAAACTTTGTGATGCATTGCTTTTTCAACGTTTAGAATTTTACCTCTTAAGGGTAAAATAGCTTGGAAATTTCTATCTCTACCTTGTTTTGCAGTACCTCCCGCAGAATCTCCTTCGACCAAGAATATTTCACACATTGCAGGATCTGTTTCAGAGCAATCACTTAACTTTCCGGGTAATCCTCCAATAGACAATACTGATTTGCGTTGAACCATTTCTCTAGCTTTTCTGGCAGCATGTCGTGCTTGAGCAGCTAAAATTACTTTTTGAACGATGGTGCGAGCATCATTTGGATTTTCTTCAAGAAAATTAGTTAGCATTTCTGAAACTGCTTGACTTACAGCTGCAGTAACTTCTTTGTTTCCTAGTTTGGTTTTAGTTTGACCTTCAAATTGTGGTTCAGCAACTTTTACAGAAATTATAGCTGTTAATCCTTCTCTAAAATCGTCACCTGCAATATCAAATTTCAACTTATCAAGCATTCCTGATGAATCGGCGTATTTTTTTAAAGTAGTAGTAAGTCCGCGTCTAAAACCAGCTAAGTGAGTTCCGCCTTCATGAGTATTAATGTTGTTTACATATGAATGTAAATTTTCATTGTACGAAGTGTTGTAAACCATTGCTACTTCAACAGGAATTCCGCTTTTTTCTCCCTCCATACTAATAACACCAGAAGTTAATCTTTCTCGAGTTCCATCCAAATATTCAATAAATTCTACAAGCCCTTTTTCGCTTTTGAAAGTTTCATTTATAAAATTACCTTCTTCATCCTTGTTTCTATAATCCGTTATAGATATTGCTAAACCTTTGTTTAGATAAGAAAGCTCTCTTAAACGAGCAGATAGAGTATCGTAACTATAAATGATTTCTGTTTGAAAAATAGTGTCATCTGCTGTAAAAGTTACTTCTGTTCCTCTTTCTGTAGAATCTCCAATACATTTTACGGGATATATCGCTTTACCAAATTCATATTCCTGTTCCCAAATTTTACCGTCTCTATAAACAGTGGCTCTTAAATGTTTTGAAAGCGCGTTAACAACTGAAACTCCTACTCCGTGTAAACCTCCAGAAACTTTGTAAGAATCTTTATCAAATTTACCTCCTGCTCCAATTTTTGTCATTACAACTTCTAGTGCAGAAACGCCTTCTTTTTTATGTAAATCGACAGGAATTCCGCGCCCGTCATCTCTTACTGTAAGAGAATTATCTTCATTGATAAAAACATCTATTTTTTTACAATGACCGGCCATTGCCTCATCAATGGAGTTGTCAACTACTTCATAAACTAGGTGATGCAATCCTCTAACTCCAATATCGCCGATGTACATAGAGGGTCTCTTACGTACATGCTCCATACCTTCTAATGCTTGGATACTGTCAGCAGAATAGCTATTTTTATTTAATTCTTCGCTCATATATTTCAGTCTTTTTAATGAAGATTTTTAAAACGTACAAATATACGAAAAGTCTATGTTTTTATAGGATTTTCAATTTCAATATCATTATAAGTTATCAACAATTTAATAGCAATAAGTATAGTTTACTGATTAAATAATTATTATGATATTAACCCGTTAGGTGTAATTAGTTTTGGATGTTAATTTTTCGTCAGTGATTTTCGATAGAAAATTGTATCGAGAATAGAAAAATTATTGTTAAAAACGGTTCTCGATACACGTCACTTCGAGTAGCAAAGCGTACCGAGAAGTTTTGTTCCGTTTTACTCCGCAAAAAACACTGACGTTTTTAATAATTGCACCCAACGGGTTATGATATTATTAAAATATTGATGATTTTGTTTTATTTAATTAAAATCATAATATAAATATGTGCTTCAAATTATTAAATATGTTATAATGTCAGAGTTTAGATCCGCTTCAAGACTTTATTATGATAAAATTCAAAAAGTTGTTGATATTCAAACTAAAATAATTTACTTTTTAATCAGTATTATATTTGCTTTTGGAATCACATACATGCTTGATAATCCTGATTTAAATAAAGCTCAAATTTATGTGTTAGTTCTACTTTTTTTAGCCATTGGCTTGTGGTTGTCTGAAGCTGTTCCTCCTTTTGCTGTGAGTTTAATAATTTTTGGATTTTTAGTTTTAGGTTTGGGTCATTTTTATAGTGATATGAATTCTGAAAGTGTAGCATTATATGTTCAAAAATATATTTAAATGTAGTCTAACAGTTTTATATGGTTGATGTTAGGTGGATTTTTTATTGCAGAAGCACTTCAAAAAGTGAATTTAGATAAACTCAAATTTAAGTTATCAATTTTAAAATTAGGTACAAAACCAAAATATGTATTATTAGGGATTATGCTTACAACAGCATTATTCTCAATGTTGATGTCTAATACGACCACTACAGCTATGATGATAGCTTCTGCGCTTCCTTTTATCAATGCTTTAGAAGATAATGCTCCCTTTTCTAAAGCAATTTTAATTGGTATTCCTGCGGCAGCTTCTTTCGGCGGTATGGGAACAATTATTGGCTCTACTCGTAATGCTATAGCAGTTGAAGCTTTAACTAGTCATGGTATTCAATTTGGATTCCTACTTATTAATTCCGATAGTCATTATTTTAGCATCCAATTCATCGCCACTTATATTTTCTTTGATCATTGGATTTAGCGCTTCAACTGCTTTGTTTTTTCCTATATCTACTCCGCCAAATGCAATTGCATTTAGTACAGGTAAGATTGATCAAAAAGACTTTAGAGGTGGCGGTTTGTTTATTGGTATTGTTGGCCCAATTATAATAATAACCGTAATATTACTGTATTATTATTTAAAATATTAAGTTGATTTTTTTGGTATAATATGATGAAGTTCTAATTCTTTTATAATAGACTTTGAATGATGAGTTATTGTTTCATTCAATTTTAACGGATCAATTATTTTTATAACTCCAGCCCAAACCAAAGTTTTATCAGATTTGTTGTTTAAAGTGTATAGTGAGCTTTCTAAGTTGTAATATTTAAAATCAGTATAATAATTTGGAAAAATTATAGCGTCTTGATTGTAAGTAAAATAGTTGTTAAACCGATACCAATCATGGTAAATTTTATAATAATCTTTTTTGTAATTAATTTGTTTTGCTACACCTTTAATTGAGGTCACAAAAATTGCGTCAAAACCATCAGCCAATAATTCTTCATCAAAATCTTTTAATTCTTTCTCTGATTTTAAGTTGATAATAAAATGATTATCATATTTTTTACTACAAGAATAGGAGGTTAATCCTCTTTCTTTAAATTCGATATTAAAACACTCCTCAAATTTTTTTCTATTAATTACATCATTGCAGATAGCCAAAACAAGAACTTTTGAAGGTTTAAAATTGATGTACTTCGGATTCTTCCAACTAGAATCAACTGAATTAAATTGATGATATTCTATTGGTAAAAGAGTACAGCTAATTAATAAAAAACTTAAAAAAGTAATTTTTATATTCATAAGTGAATATTTTATTTGTTTAGTTCGACAAGCTCACTATAAATTTCATTTGTCATATGGAATTTTTCATTCCTTATTTATTTTCTTTTTGGTATTCACGAACTAACGTTTCGCCAGTTTGATTAAAATATTTTCATCAAAGTTTACTTCACCAAATTTTATTTGTTTCTGTGTTCAGTGATTGCTTCGCAATTGTATTTTTTCAAACATGACTATTTCATATTAAATTGATATACTTAAAGTTAAGTTGTAAAATGAGCTTATCAAATGATTTGCATCAATTTCAATATTGATTTTAATCAAAAAATCCTGCTAATTGCAGGATTTTTTTAAGCACTTAATTTTGTCTTTTTTAAAGCGATAGAGGTGTCAGATTGCGAATGTGCTGCATTTGCCCTTCCTGATGGATCTGTATTTTCTTGCCACTTGGGTATCCATTTTAAAACTGTTTTAGCAGCGGTTTCTTGTGGAAAATGTTTGTTAAAAATACTTCTATAAAAATAAGCTTCTTTAGTTGTTGGTGTATTATGTGGATAAATTTCGCTTGCCGCTTCTAATTGTTCATCAGTAACTTGTGATTCTGTATATGCAATTAAAGCATCAATCCAGTTATATCCAACTCCGTCTGAGAATTGTTCTTTTTGTCTCCATAATATTTCAGTTGGCAAAAACGGGTTTTCTGGTGTGTCAAAAGCTTTTCTCAAAATATATTTTTCAATTCCCTGATAAGTTTTTGGTAATTTTTCTTCAGGTTTAATATTCATAGCAACTTGTAAAAAACTTTTATCTAAAAAAGGAACTCTTGCTTCTAAACCAAAAGCCATGGTAGATTTGTCGGCTCTTAAACAATCTGAAGTAGATAGTAACTGAACTCTTCTAATGGTTTCTTTTTGAAATTCAAAAGTACTAGGAGCATTTCTAAAATACAGATAACCACCGAAAATTTCATCAGCTCCTTCACCAGATAGAACAACCTTTACACCTAAATCTGTAATATATTTACTCATAAAGTACATCGGAGTGCTGGCTCTGATGGAGGTTACATCGTAGGTTTCTAAATGCCAAATCAATTTTTTTAGGGCTGCAATTCCTTCTTTTATTGTGAAATGAATTTCATGGTGTTCGGTTCCTAGAAATTTAGCCACTTTTCTGGCAGCAATTAAATCTGGTGCATCAGCATCTAATCCAATTGAGAATGAGTGAAGTTTTTGGTCAGTACCTTTTAAAAGTCTTTTAGCAATAGCTGAGGTTAATGAAGAGTCTAATCCGCCTGAAAGTAAAACCCCTAAAGGAACATCCGTCATCAATCTTTTTTGGGTTGCAGCTATTAAAGCTTCCCTAATTTTTTCCAAATATAATGGTTTAACAGCTTTAGTTTCATCAAACCAGTCAGGTTGATAATAGGGTACAAATCCCATTTGTGGAGTGTAATAATATCCTGGAGGAAATGCTTTAACTTCTTCACATGGTTCTAAAATAGCTTTCATTTCAGATGAAAAGTAAATTCGATTTTCTTTATCAAATCCAAAATACAAGGGTTTTACGCCTATAGGATCTCTTGCTGCAATAAAATCATCACCATCAATAACAACAAACGCAAAATCGCCGTCCAATTTATCTAAAAAATTATAACCAAATGCTTCGTATAAATGTACAATGACTTCAGAATCTGATTTGGTTCTAAATTGATGATGAGTTAAAATGGTGTCTCTTAATTCTTGATGGTTATATATTTCGCCATTATGAATCATATAAGCAGTTGAAGTTCCTTTAATTGGCTGAATTCCGGTATGGATATCAATAATTGAAAGTCGTTCGTGACTTAATACATGACCTTTTTCAGTTTGAATAATATTGCTTTCATCTGGTCCGCGATGCGACATAAGTTTAGAATACTTTTGAGCTTTTTTGAGATTTATATCTTTTCCTATAATGGCTAAAATTCCACACATAAATAAATTGTTTTGGTTGATAATTGAAATCCAAAAGAACAAATAAACTTATAAAAAGATTGTTGTAATTATATTTTAATTATAAATAATAATAATAAATAATATAAAACATATAAAATGTAAGTAGTTTATTCTTTTAAAGTTGATTTTACTTATAAATTGAAAGTTGTTATTATTTAGGTGATAACCACTTCAAGGGATATTGTAATATCTTTGCAAAGGAATAGTTAATAAATAATCACTTGAAAATTGTATTAATAGATAATTACGACTCTTTTACCTATAACTTGGTGCATCTAATAGAAAAAGTTACTGATGTCATTCCGGTTGTTATTCGTAATGATGAGGTTTGTATTGATGCACTTGCAGCCTACGATTTAATAGTGCTTTCTCCCGGACCGGGAATTCCGTCTGAAGCCGGAAAATTATGTGAAATCATCCAAAAATATTACTTAACTAAACCAATTTTTGGAGTTTGTTTGGGTTTGCAGGCCATTGTTGAGGTTTTTGGCGGAACGCTAGAAAATCTGGAAACAGTGTATCACGGAGTTTCAACAGAAATTGATATAATCGATAAAAATTCCAAAATATTTAAAAACTTGAATACAAACTTAATGGTTGGTAGGTATCACTCTTGGGTGGCATCATTTACAGATTTTCCGTCAGAATTTGAAATTACTGCTGTTGATAAAAACAATAAAATTATGGCTATTGAACATCAATCATTACCCATTTATGCAGTTCAATTTCATCCGGAATCTATCTTAACTCCTGATGGCGAACAAATCTTAAGAAATGTATTTATTTCAATAAAAACTTAAAATACTTTTTGCCCATTAACAAAAGTCTGCAATACTCTTATTTGCGGAATTTTAGCATCTTCAACACGCATCAAATCAGCATCTAAGAATACAAAATCTGCCACTTTTCCTACTTCAATACTGCCTTTTTCTTGCTCTTCGAAACTAGCATAAGCTGCCCAAATGGTCATTCCGCGCAAAGCATCGGTTCTGCTTATAGCATTTTCTGTTTGAAAACCTTTTTCCGGATAATGATTCAAATCTTTTCGAACGACAGCCGCATAAAAAGTTAATAACGGATTTACCTGTTCTATTGGAAAATCGGTTCCAAGTGCAATTTTTCCGTACTGATTTAATAAATCTTGATATGCATACGCTCCTTTCACTCGTTCTTTACCTAACCGATCTTGAGCCCAATACATATCAGAAGTAGCATGGGTAGGCTGAACCGACGGAACAATATTTTTAAAATAATCAAAATCATTTTTATCTACAACCTGAGCGTGTTCTACTCTCCAACGTCTATCTTTAACATCTTTTAGAAGTTCATTATATTTTTTCAATACCACATAATTAGCAGAATCTCCAATGGCATGTGTATTCATTTGATATTGAGAAGCAATAATTTTATCAGCAGTTTTGTTAAAATTATCTAATGAATTAACCAATGCTCCGAAATGATTTGGCATATCACTATAAGCTTCTTTTAGGCAAGCGCCTCTTGAACCTAAAGCTCCATCAGCATAATATTTAAACGAATGTACATGAAGTCTGTCTGTTTTGATGATGCCTTTGTCAAGGTAATATTCTAAGTTAGATTCAGTAGCAGAAACCATAGCATCAATCCTAATTTTTAGTTGATTTTTTTGATGCATTTCATCAATCAACTCAATAACTTCTCTATTTAAACCGGCATCAACAACGGTAGTTAGTCCATTTTTAAAACATATTTTCTCTGCATCGAGCAAGGCATTGATCTGTTCTTGTTTAGTGTATTCGGGAATTTTAGCTTCAATTAAATCCATCGGGCCATCAATAAAAACACCTGTTAACTTTCCGTCTTTTTTGATGATAAATCCACCAATTGCCTTTGTATTAACATATACACCAGCTAAGTCTATAGCTGCCTGATTGGCTAATAAGGCATGCCCATCAATACGCGTTATGGCAATGGGCGTAGTTGGAAATAAGGCATCTAATTTTTCTTTGGATGGAAATTCTTTTATGTCCCAATCGTTTTGATCCCAACCACGACCGGTAATATAGCTCACATTTTTTTCTTTTTGGAAATTGACAATGCGTTCAATAACTTCATCAAAGCTTTTGGTGCCTGTTAAATCTACTTTTTGTTGTTGTAATCCCAATCCGTAGAAATGGCAATGCGCGTCAATTAATCCGGGAACGATGGTTTTACCTTCGGCATCGATGAGGTTATCGGATTTATACTTGGCAAGAATTTCTTGAGCAGTTCCAACAGCAATGAATTTTCCGTTTTTTACGGCAAAACTTTGAGCGGTATCAAAATTTTCATTAACGGTATAAATTTGAGCATTGGTAACAATTAAATCGACCATTTCTTTTTTAGAACATGATAATAAGGTTGCTATTATCGTAAAAAGTGCTAATTTTTTCATACTATTGTTAGTGTAAATACGTATCCATTAAATATAAAAGAGAGGCCATTGCGGCAGCTCCTAATTCTAACTCACGTTTATTAACTTTATCAAAAGTGTCGTTTGCAGCGTGATGATAATCGAAATAACGATGCGAATCGGGTTTGTAGCCAACCAATAAAATGTCTTCATTTTTTAAATCGCTGGTATCGGCGCCACTTCCGCCTTTATGAAATTCATAAATTCCATACTTTTCAAAAAGCGGTTTCCAAGATTGCATCAAATCAAAATTTTTCTGATTACTATCAATTGAAAATCCTCTGGGTGAAAATCCGCCAGAATCAGATTCTAAAGCAGCTAAATGAGGTTCATTTTTGGCTTTAACATCGGCAGCGTATTTAATACTACCGGTACCACTATTTTCTTCATCCATAAAAAGTACGACTCTTAAGGTATTTCGAGGTTTAATATTGTTGACTTTAAAAAGTCTTACAGCTTCTATAGATTGCACCACTCCGGTACCGTTATCGTGTGATCCTTGACCTAAATCCCAAGAATCTAGATGACCCCCAACAACAATATATTTATCGGGATGTTCACTTCCTGTTATTTCACCAATGACATTATACGATTGTTTTGGTTCAAAATTTTGACAATTTTGTTTGAAATAGAATTTTAATTTGGGATTTTCTTTTAAGTGTTTGCTCAATAATTCTGCTGCGTTAGTGCTAATAGCAGCTGCAGGAATTTTCTCGTGTTCGGGTATTGATCGGTAACTCATAACGCCGGTATGCGGAAAATCATCTAAGTTTGTTGTAAGCGATCTAATAATGACTCCTAATGCTCCATATTTACCAATAATTCTTGCGCTGTTAACTCTAATTCCGGCAGTTTCTCCATAACTTGTTCCGGTTCGTAAATTAGAAGTCTTCATCGGAACATTAAAGAAAACAATTTTTCCTTTAAGCAAATTCCCTAATCTTTCTGCTTCTTCAATACTTTTAACTTCAATAATTTCGGCTTCCAATCCTTTTTTCGGAGTTGCAATTGAATTGCCTAAAGCGGCAATTGGCACTTTTATTT